>NZ_BAAHNO010000007.1:78559-162946 GCF_054656615.1 Arthrobacter sp. AD-310
GCGGCGGCCGCGGCAGCAGCGAGGGGCCAGGCGCCCCCGCCCGTGCAGCCGTTTGTGCCGCCGGTGGGATCGCCGTCGGCCTTTGGCCTGCGCCACCCGTTCGCGGCCAGCGTTCCCATTACCTCCGGCTTCGGCTGGCGCGCGACCCCGCCCGGCACCATCGATTTCTACGGCCAGGGCGGCTACCTGCACACCGGCATCGACTTTGGCGCAGCCTGCGGCACGCCTGTTTATGCCGCGGCCGCCGGTGAAGTATTCAGCTCCGGCTGGAACTCCGCCGACGGCGGTGGCTGGCGGGTGAAGATCTCGCACGGCGTGGTCCAGGGCAACACCCTGAACACCATCTACTACCACAACGCCAGCATCGTGGTCTCGAACGGCCAGCAGGTCTCGCAGGGCCAGCTGATCGCCTACTCCGGCAACACCGGCAACTCCACGGGCTGCCACGCCCACTTCGAGACATGGCTGAACGGCACGGCAGTGGACCCGATGGGCCTGCTGTAGGGGCCGTTTGGCCTGCCGTACACTGGTATGACCCCGCGGCGGACCGGTCCGGGGCCATACCGATCTGAAACTGAGGAGCTTTCCCGTGCCTAAAGAAAGTGGCCGTAAAGTGGTGGCCACCAACCGCAAGGCCCGGCATGACTACCACGTGCTGGATACCTACGAGGCTGGTATCGCGCTGATGGGGACCGAAGTGAAGTCCCTGCGCGAGGGGCACGCCTCAATGGTGGACGGATTCTGCACCTTCTACAACGACGAACTGTGGATGGAAGCAATCCACATTCCCGAGTACAACCAGGGCAGCTGGACTAATCACGCCGCACGGCGCCGCCGTAAGCTGCTCCTGCACCGCGAGGAACTCATCAAGATCTCCCGGAAGGTGCAGGAAGCCGGTTACACGATCGTTCCGCTCCAGCTCTACTTCGTGGACGGGCGCGCAAAGGTGGAGATCGCGGTTGCCCGCGGCAAGCGCGAGTATGACAAGCGCCAGACCCTCCGCGAGCAGCAGGACAACCGGGAGGCTCAGCGCGAAATGCGGGAACGCAACAGGCGGCGCGGCTAACTTGCTGTGCCTGGAATGAATCCGGCACACGATGCGTTACTATAAATAGTCCGGTGGGCTTGCCCGCCGGGTTAGGTAACGCAGTTTGGTAACAAAATAAGGGGATGATCGGTTTCGACGGTGTTTGTCGCGACAGGTGAAGCGGGCCGAGGATGCAGAATTATCTCGTTAACGCTTTCTGCAAACCAATAAGTGCCGAATCTAAGCGCACTGACTTCGCTCTTGCTGCCTAAGCAGTAAGACAGTCCGTCAGCCCGGGGTTGCTATCGCCCCGGATCCTGGCGTCATTTAGATAGCCACTGCTGTTTACCCCCGTCATCGGGGTGAACGGGACTCTTAGATGACTGGGCCCGGATCAGCCAGCTGTTTGCAGCATGGCTGGGGCCGAGAAAATCCGACGCAAACTGCGCCCGGAGAAGCCCTGACAACACGACATCGGACGGGGGTTCAATTCCCCCCATCTCCACCTGGGAAAGCACCCCGGTCCTCGGACCGGGGTGCTTTTTTGTGCTGCGCACATGCCCGCGCACGTTCACCCACGGCGTAGCCGGGGCGGGACTAGGACACGGCCTGTACTCGTTGTGAACGGTATGGCCTGGAAGCACCCAGCGCAGCCAGGCGGGCACGGGCAGGAGGTGCACAATGGACCGCGCGCAGGAAACAACTTCCTCCGGGTACGACGACGGCGCGCTGGATTCGTACTCGGAAACAGTCATGCGGGTGGCGGCTGCCGTCACCCCTCATGTGGCCGCCATCGAGATGACCGCGCAGCGCCGCAACGGACGGTTCAGGATCGGGGCCGGGTCCGCGGTCCTGTTCACCGCGGACGGTTACCTGCTGACCAATTCGCATGTGGTCGCCGGCACCCAGCGCGGGCACGCGGTCTTCGCCGACGGCAGCCGCATGGACATCGAGCTGGTGGGCGCGGACCCGTTGTCCGACCTCGCGGTGGTCCACGGCGGCCGGCCGAAAGCGCAGCCGGCAGAATTCGGCGCGGCGGAGACCCTCCGGGTGGGTCAGCTGGTGGTGGCCGTCGGCAATCCCCTCGGCCTCGCCGGTTCTGTGACCGCGGGCGTGGTCAGCGGGCTGGGCCGGGCCATTCCCGTGTGGTCCGGCGGAAACAGGCGGGTCATTGAAGACGTCATCCAGACCGATGCTGCCCTCAACCCGGGCAACTCAGGCGGCGCCCTCGCTGATACGCACAGCAGGATCGTCGGCATCAACACCGCCGTGGCCGGTGCGGGGCTCGGCCTGGCCATACCCATCAACGCCACCACACGCAGGATCATCTCCGCCCTGCTGTCCGACGGCCGGGTGCGCCGGGCCTACCTTGGCCTTGTCAGTACACCCCTGCGGCTCAGCCCGAGCGCTGTCATCAGGACCGGGCAGCGGGACGGGCTCCGCATCGTCGAGGTGCTGGCGGGTTCCCCTGCGGACAAGGCGGGCCTTGCGGCGGGAGACATCCTGCTGACGGCGGGCGGCCGTCCCGTCAGCGATGCCGAAAGCCTGCAGCGTCTGCTGTTCTCCGACGCCATCGGCGAACCGCTTGACCTTGCCGTGCTGCGCGACGGTGCGGAAATCCATCTTGTAGCCGTGCCGGAGGAAATGACCAGCAACGGCAAGTAAGGCTACTGGCCGCCGTCGGGCGGGGCGACGTCAACGATGCCGACAAAACGTGTCCCCACGCCGTCGAATTCGCTCCGCACAAACCCGCGCTGCAGCGCCGGCAGCTGGGCCGGTCCGTGGTGGTGGCAGACCACGTAGGTGAAGTCCGGCCACCACTTCTTGGGCCTCGCCGCCTCCTCGAAGCCACAAACTGCGCATTCAAGATGGACCCACACCGGACGTTTTCCGGTCCGGTTGGCACGGGACTGCACCAGCCACGGCGGCGGGTTGTCCAGCATCGCACCCAGCTCGGCTTCCGTCATCCACTTGGGAAGGCCGTGCCGCTGGGCCATTTCCAGCGGAACATCAAGGGCAATGGCGGCGTCACGTCTGCTAATCATCACATTCCACCATACGGGAGGACGCCAAATCGGCTTCGGGCACGACCGGAAGGCGGAAGCCCGGGATTAGGACATCACGGCGATGCCCGCCGCGGCCGCCGCCAGTCCCAGGACCAGGTTCACAGCGACATTGAGGGCCGCCGCACCAAACCGTGATTCACTGAGCAGCCGCACGGTGGCCGTGGTCCAGGAACTGAAGGTGGTCAGGCCGCCGGCCAGCCCGGCGGCAAGCCCGGCGTGCCACTCGTGGCCCAGCGACAGACCGCCAACCACACCCTGGGAAACACCAATAATGAAGCAACCGGCCACGTTCACCACAAGGGTCGCCCAAGGCCAGTGCAGTATTTGCTTCCCCGGACCGGCCGGGACGGTCCGGCGTGAACTGTGGTGTGCAAACCAGCTGTCGACGCCAAAGCGCAGGAGCGCTCCCATCACGCCGAACGCGCCCACCAGGGCAGCAGCAATCATGCCCGGCCGCCCGGAACCGCGTCAGCGGCGACCCGCGTCAGCAACTTTCCCAGGCGCCATCCAAGTCCGGCCGCCAGCAGCCCGGGAACCAGCGACAGCAGCAGGTAGGCGACCCAGATATGATGCTGCCCGGCCCGCGCCAGCTGGTCCACCGCGAAGATGACGGCGGAGAATGTGGTGAAGGAGCCCAGCAGTCCGGGACCCAGTCCCGCCCGCAGCCAGAAGGCTGTCCGCGGCCGTGCGATCCACAGCGTGGTCAGTGTGGCCAGCACAAAGCTCCCCGCCACGTTGATGCACAAGGTAGTCCACGGCACGGCGTTCGCCTGGTCCGGAAAGGCAAGTCCGAGGCCGTAGCGCAGTTCACTGCCCAGCAGGCCGCCGGCGGCAACCGCCAGCCACGCCCGCGCAGGAGGTATCCCGCGCGGTTTCATCCGGTCATCAGCCTTCCCCCAGGACGCAGCCTGGATGGGGCTGGTCGCTGTGGACCCACAGGGCGGAGGTGATTTCGTCGGCGAGGTCATAGTCGCGGGTGCGGCCGGAGTTGCGGATGCGGACCACGAGGGCGCCGCCGAAGGGCCTGCGGCCCACCACTTCGACCTCCGCGTCGAGGTCGATCTGTTCTGCGGAAAGATAACGCAGCAGGTCCGGGTTGTCGTCGCTGATGCGGGTGATCCGGCCCGTGTGGCCTTCATCCAGCGCCCCCATGAGGTGGGCGCGGGGCATCAGGACTGTGCCATCGGCGGTGGGAATCGGGTCGCCGTGCGGATCCCGGCTGGGGTCGCCGAGCTTGGCGGCCACCCGTTCAATAAAGGTGTCGGACACTGCGTGTTCCAGCAGTTCGGCCTCGTCGTGGACCTCGTCCCACCGGTACCCCAGTTGCTGGACAAGGTAGGTTTCGATCAGGCGGTGGCGGCGGACCATGCCCAGTGCCAGCCGCAGCCCGGCGTCCGTGAGGGTGATGGCGCTGTAGGGTTTGTGGTCAACCAGTCCCTGGTCCTTCAGCTTGCGGACCATTTCAGATACGGACGAGTTAGCCACCCCGAGCCGCTGCGCCAGCTGGGAGGACGTGATGGGTTTGTCCTGCCATTCGGTGAACGAGTAGATGACCTTGACGTAATCCTCGATCGAGGAGGAGGGCGCGCTGGTCTTCACAGGACCAAGCCTACCGGCTGCCCCGGAAGTGCGTCGGCTGGCCGGGTCATACTTTGACGGCCCGCCACGACAACGTCAGGTACGGCAGTTCCAGGTCCTCGTCCACGCCGTGCCCCAGGTGTTCGTGAAGGTACCAGTCGAGGTTGGCCAGGACCTTGGCGCGGGTGGCCTCGCCTGCGCGGAGGTAGTAACTGCGTGACTTGGTGAGCTCGATCAGGTCTGAGGTATTAACAGCGTCCTGCCAGTGGGTGACATGGCCTTCGAGGTCTGTGAATTCCGGCCCGACCAGCGGCCGGTGTCCGGGCTTGTAGACGTCGCCGGCGTGCATGATCCGGGAAAGCCGGTGCACCCAGGGGACGGAGGTGTCCAGCTGGTTCCAGACAAGCCCCAGCGTGCCGTGCGGGCGGAGGACGCGGGCGAGCTCGGTGCTGGCCGCCAGGGCGTCGCACCAGTGCCAGGCCTGGGCCACGGTGGCGACGTCGAAGGCGGCTTCAGGCAGGCCAGTCGCCTCGGCGGTCCCCAGGACGGCCCTGGCCGCCGGATAGTGGGCCCTGAGCTGCTCAAGCATGTCCGCGGAGGGGTCGACGGCGGTAACCGCCAGGCCGCGGTCCAGCAGCAGTTCGGTGAATTTTCCGGTTCCGGCGCCAACGTCGAGGGCATCGTGGGCGCCGGCAGGCACGAGCCACCGGGCGCTTTCTTCCGGGTAGCCGGGCCGGACCTTCTGGTAGTGCCTGCCGCCGTCCTGGAAGCTTTGGCCGAGCTCCCGGCGTCGCCCATGATCAAGCCTGGGCCCACCCCGAACCACGTGCGGCCTCCTTCAGTCCATGCCTTGCGGTTTCTTTCGAATTTACCGCATGGATTGGCGGAAGACCGTGGCCCCGACGGTCGGCCCGGGCAGCCGGGCCCCGGACGTCGGTGGCTCAGTTATCGGTGCAGGGTGCGGCGCCGGCGGTTCCCGGGGTGTTGGGTGCCCAGTGCGGGTAGGTGCGGGTGTCGTTGGCCGGAACCCAGCGTCCGGCGTCCACCACGTAGTCCCAGCCCAGGCCGTCGCTGCGCAGCTTGGCGATGCCGGCGAGGAGCCGCTGCACGTCCTCAAGCCGGGACCCGACGCCGAAGCTTGCCCGCAGGGAACCGGACGGCAGGCCCAGCCGCTTCAGCAGCGGGTGGGCGCAGAAGCGCCCGTCCCGCAGCCCGACACCGTGCTCAGCCGACAGGTAGGCCGCAACCAGGCCGGCGTCGTAGCCTTCGACAGAGAAGTTCACCACGCCGATGGTGTCCGTGTCCGCGTTGGTGTCCTTGAAGATCTGGTGGACTGTGACGCCCTCGATGTCCTGCAGGCCCTCCACCAGGAAGGAACGGATTGCTGACTCGTGGGCATGCCAGCGCTGCTGGTCCAGGTCCGCGATGACCTGGGTGGCGCGTGCCAGCGTGGCGGCACCGAGGACGTTCGGTGAGCCTCCCTCGTGGCGCGCCGGGCCGGTGGCCCAGCTGACGCCGTCGAGCCGCGCTTCCTTGACCGCGCCGCCGCCGGCGAGGTGCGGAACACCGGCGTCGAGCCAGTCCGGACGCCCTACCAGGACGCCCGCGCCGAACGGCGCGTAGAGCTTGTGGCCGGAGAAGGCGACGTAGTCGACGTCGTCGGCGCTGATGTCGATGCGCCGGTGCGGCGCCAGCTGGGCCGCGTCCACCACAATGCGTGCCCCGTGCCGGTGTGCCAGCGTGGCGAGGGTACGGATGGGAAGGATTTCGCCGGTGACGTTGGAGGCACCGGTGATGGCCAGCAGGCTGACACCGCCCTGTTCCAGCTCGGCCCGGACGGACTCGATGGTGCCGGCAATGGTGTCGGCGGCCACGATGCTGCGGTGGGGGACTCCCTGCCACGGCAGGAGGTTGGCGTGGTGCTCGATGTCCAGGTACAGCACGTCTCCGGTGGGGCGTCCGTCCGTAAGCGGCAGGCAGCCGGCGAGGAGGTTAAGGGAGTCGGTGGTGTTCCGGGTGAAGATGACGGAATCGTCGGCGCGGCCGCCCACGAAGTCCCTGACGATGCTTCGGGCGTTTTCGTATACGGAGGTGCTGATCTGGGACGCGTACCCGGCGCCGCGGTGCACGCTGGCGTAGTAGGGCAGGACCTCGTTCAGGTAGGCGGACACCACGGAGAGGGCAGGGGCGGATGCGCCGTAATCGAGGTTGGCGTACCGGACGTGGCCGCCGGAGATGAGCGGCGCCTGGATTTCGGCGCCGGTGACGGCGGCGAGGGGGCGGCCGGCGATCGCCTGGCGCTCATCAAAGGCAGCGCCGGCTGCAAGGGTGGAGTTGGGGGAGACGATGGCAGTTGTCACAGAGACCTCACTTCAGGACAGGACTCCGGCATCAGGGAATCCGCGCTTGCCGTATCCGCTCCGGACCGGCCTGGTCGTCACCCGGGGCACCCCACCGCGAATGGAGGGTTGCCGGCCAGCAAACCGGGGTTTTGCGCTGGCACTCGTGACCTGGTTAAGAGCGTAGGACATGGACCGGCCAGGTATGAAGCCGGCCCGTTTGTTAAGGGAATTGTTACGCCCTGCTGGAATAGTTGCGTTTTCTCGAAGATCACGACGGCGGCCGCCCCCTTTTGGGGTCGGCCGCCGTCAGTTGTTCGGTGGGGAGGTCCTAGAGCAGGTCGTCCAGCCCCGGGTTGAGCCGCTGCAGTACTTCCGAGTGCAGGATGGAGTTGGTGGCCAGGGCGTTGCCGCCGAAGGGGCCGTCCTCGCCCTCAAGAGAGGTGAACCGGCCGCCGGCCTCCACCACGATCGGGACGAGGGCCGCCATGTCGTAGAGGTTGAGTTCAGGTTCGCAGGCAATGTCCACGGAGCCCTCCGCCACCATGCAGTAGGACCAGAAGTCACCGTAGGCGCGGGTCCGCCAAACGGCTTCGGTCAGGCCCAGGAATTCGTCGAGGTTTCCGCGCTCCTTCCAGCCGCCCAGGCTGGAGTAGGACAGTGATGCGTCCGACAGGGTGGAGACGTCGGACACCCGGAGCCGCGTGGCCGCGGCCAGCGAACGGCCCATGTAGGCGCCCATGCCCTTGGCGGCCCACCAGCGCTTCCCCAGGGCGGGCGCGCTGACGACGCCGACCACCGGCTCGCCCTCGTCCACGAGCGCGATGAGCGTGGCCCAGACGGGAACACCGCGGACAAAGTTCTTGGTCCCGTCGATGGGGTCGATAATCCATTGGCGTGAACCGTGCCCGGTGCTGCCGAATTCTTCGCCGAGCACTGCGTCTCGGGGCCGGGAGCGCGAGAGCTGGCCGCGGATGGCTTCCTCGGCCGCCTTGTCCGCGTCGGTGACCGGCGTCAGGTCGGGCTTGGTCTCCACGTGGAGGTCCAGTGCCTTGAAGCGGCTCATGGTCTGGTCATCCACGGAGTCGGCCAGGACATGGGCCAGGCGCAGGTCGTCGTTGTAGCTCGAAGCGGGTTGGATCATGGTTCCAAACTACCGTCTGCCGGCGGTCCTGCCGGGAGGTGGGCCGTGCCGGTGACCCTAGTTGACGCTGCCGAGCTCCTTGGCGTCCTGGCCTTCCTCCCGGGGATCGGCTCCGAGGAGCCTCCGCAGGGACGCCAGCCGGGCGGGCCCGGTGGGGCCCGCATGGCCCTCCTCCACCCAGGCGTCCAGGCCGCAGTCCACTGCCGTAGCGGTGTGCTTGCACCCGCGTTCGCAATGGTCGGTGCCGGGGGACAGGTCGGGGAAGGAACGCAGGATCCGGTCCGGATCGACGTGGGCGAGGCCGAACGAGCGGATGCCGGGGGTGTCGATAATCCAGCTGCCGGGCGGCGCGTCGGCCAGGCGCAGTGCGAGCGCCGATGACGAAGTATGCCGGCCACGTCCGGTCACGGCATTAACGCCGCCCGTTGCCCGTTCGGCACCGGTCAGGGCGTTCACCATCGTCGACTTGCCGACGCCGGAGTGCCCCAGCATCACGGTGACCTTTCCGTCCAGGTAGGAACGGAGTTCGCCGACGGCGGCGCTGTCCAGCCGCGCGGAGAGCCCGTCGTCGGAGCGGGCGTCGATCCCCGACGCCTGCAGGTCTGCGGTGCGGCTGATGATGACCGGCAGGTCCAGGTGTGTGTAGTTGGCCAGGAGTTCCGCGGGGTCCTTGACGTCCGCCTTGGTGACCAGCAGGATCGGGTCGATGCCGGCGTCGTACGCCGCCACGAGCGCCCGGTCGATGAAACCCGTGCGCGGCTCGGGGTTGGCTGCGGCGACCACGATCACCAGCTGGTCCGCGTTGGCCACGACCGCGCGCTCCACGGGGTCGGTGTCATCGGCGCTGCGGCGCAGCAGGGTCTTGCGGTCCTGGATTTTGACCAGCCGGGCAAGTGTGTGCGGGTCTCCCGAAACGTCGCCCACGAGGGACACGAAATCGCCGGCCACCACCGGGTTGCGGCGGAGTTCCCGCGCCCGTGCTGCGACCACCGTTCGTTCGTCCCCGGAGTCCTCGCCCACAACGGCGGTGTACCGGCCCCGGTCGACGGTGATGATGCGTCCGGTGACGGCGTCGTCGTGGCTCGGCCGGTCCTTGGTGCGGGGCCTTGACCCTTTCTTGTTGGGGCGGACCCGGACGTCCGACTCGTCCCAGGAGTCAGTGCGCCGGACCATCGCAGGAACCTTCCGACCCGCCGTCGGACTCTTCCTGCGGTGCGCCTCCCTGTGCCAGCATGTCCGCCCAGAGCCGGGGGAAGTCAGGCATGGTCTTGGCCGTGGTGGCGATGTCCTCGACCTGGACGCCTTCGACGGCGAGGCCCAGGATCGCTCCGGCGGTGGCCATGCGGTGGTCGGCGTAGCTGTGCACGACGCCGGCGTGCAGGCGGGCGGGGCGGATAACCAGGCCGTCACTGGTTTCCTCGGCATCCCCGCCGAGGCGGTTGATTTCGGTGACCAGGGCGGCGAGCCGGTCCGTCTCGTGGCCGCGCAGGTGGGCGATGCCGCTGAGCCGCGAGGGCCCCGAGGCCAGTGCACAAAGGGCGGCCACCGTGGGAGCGAGTTCACTGGTGTCGGCAAAATCGCCGCCCTTGACCTCCGGCCCGCCGGTGACAGTGAGGACCCCGTCGGCCAGGGATACCGTGGCGCCCATGTCCGCAAGGATGCTGCGCCAAAGGTCGCCCACCTGCTGGGTCTGCTCTGGCCAGCCGGGCACCCGGACGGTCCCGCCGGAGGCCAGCGCCGCGGCCAGGAACGGGCCGGCGTTTGAAAGATCCTGCTCGATCCGCTGGTCGAAGGCGCGGATGGGGCCCGGCGATACCACCCAGTGGTTGGGGACGGAATCATCCACCACCACCCCGGCGCCGCGGAGGACGGCAACGGTCATGTTGATGTGGTCCAGGCTCGGGACCGGCTTGCCCGCGTGTTCGAGGTGCAGGCCCTCCGTGAACCGCGCCCCGACCAGGAGCAGCGCCGAGACGAACTGGGAGGATGCGCTGGCGTCGATGACCAGGTGCCCGCCGCGGACTTCGCCGCTGCCTTCCACCACGAACGGCAGGGAGGACGGCGTCCCGCCGTCCTCCGCGGACACCGCCACGCCCAGTGCCTTCAGGGCCTCGATGATGGTTCCCATCGGGCGCTTCCGGGCGTGCGGATCGCCGTCGAACACGCTCGCACCGTTCCGCAGCGCCGCCAGGGGTGGAACGAAGCGCATCACTGTGCCGGCGAGGCCGCAGTCGATCCTGGTCAACGGCTCCGGTGCAGCGCCCTTGCCCAGCGGGACCACCTCGAGGTCCGGCCCAAAGGCGCCGTCGCCGGGCACCTCGGTGATGGTGGCGCCCAACTGGCGCAGGGCATCGACCATCAGGGCCGAGTCGCGCGAGTGCAGGGGCGCGCGAAGGCGGCTGGGACCGTCGGCCAGGGCGGCCAGGACCAGGTACCTGTTGGTCAGGGACTTGGAACCCGGGACGGTAACCGTGGCATCAACGGGGCGGGATGCGAAGGGCGCGGGCCAGTGGGGGGCAGGAGTTCCGGAGTCGTCCCGGGTGGCAGCTGCAGCGGTCATTCGTGCTTATGCCCCCGTGGCCTGTTCAACCGCGCGGCGCACGGCCTTGTCCGCCTTGGCGAGTTTCTTGTTGGTGGTCTTCCGCGCGTCGGCGGCAAGATGGGAGGCGCTCTTGCGGGCGTCCGCGGCGAGGTGCTCCGCGCGCCAGGCGAGGCCCGGCTTGCCAGCGGTGTCAACGGACGCCAGCAGCGCGCCGCCGCTCAGGGACAGGTTCTTCAGCAGCTGGTTGCGGCGCGTTTCCCGCCCTTCCTTGCTGCTGATATCGGCGCTTCGCCACTCCACGAAGGTGTTCAGCAGGGAGATGACGGTGAGCAGGCCGGCCGAGAGCCTGGAAAACTTGCCCAGTCCGAACAGGACGCCTGCGCCCACCTGGGTTCCGCCGATAACGCGGGCCAGCATCTTCTCATCCGCCTGGAACGGCAGGGAGGCGGCAGCCTTGCGCAGCAGCGGGGAAAGCTGCTGGGCGGTGTCGTCGGCGTTCTTGAGCTTATCCATACCGGCAAGGACGAAACTGGAGGCCAGCATGGGCCGGGCGAGTGTGCGGACAAAGGACATGGATTTCCTCCTGGGTGGACGAACCGCGTTGGCAGCGGCGGAGTCCGTTCTAGTCTTGCACTTTTGGGGAATATTTGCCCAAGCCCGGAGGTTATGGAAAAGCGGGTCCGGAAACGGCCGGACCGCGGTTCATGGGTTGTTGAATGACTACCCGTGCGTGAACCGCTGCAGGTGTCACGAACCACAGAGCGGAGTTGGGCCTGGATGCGGGTCTTGGACGGAACCGGCGCAGCCGGCCCGGTGGCCATTGGTTCCCTGGAGGCGGAGCCCCCGGAGTACGGCACACCGCGTGCCCGGAGCCTGACAGTAGACTTGAAGGCAATGAGCACCCTGGATCCGGCCGTGTCGGCCATGTACGAGGCTTCGAACAGCGAAGAGAAGGCCGCCCCCGGCGGGGCGTCCGATTCCGGAGCGGAAGATGCCCCGGACACTGAAACTGAACCCGCAGAAGGTGCGGTGGACGTTTCGGCTGAAACCGCAGAGCAGCGCCGTGCCCGGTTCGAGCGCGATGCCATGCAGTACGTCGACCAGCTGTATTCCGCCGCGATGCGCATGGCACGGAATCCGTCGGACGCCGAGGACCTGGTGCAGGAGGCCTACACGAAGGCCTTCTCGGCGTTCCACCAGTACAAGCCGGGGACAAACCTCAAGGCATGGCTGTACCGGATCCTGACCAACACCTACATCAACCTGTACCGCAAGCGGCAGCGCGAACCGCTCCAGTCCAACTCTGACACCATTGAGGACTGGCAGTTGGCGCGGGCCGAATCACACACCTCCAGCGGGCTTCGTTCCGCGGAGGCAGAAGCGTTGGACCACCTCCCGGATTCCGACGTCAAGCGGGCCCTGCAGGACATCCCGGAAGAATTCCGCCTCGCGGTGTACTTCGCGGACGTTGAGGGGTTCGCGTACAAGGAAATTTCAGACATCATGAACACGCCTATCGGCACCGTGATGTCCCGTCTCCACCGCGGCCGGAGAATGCTGCGGGACATGCTGGCGGAGTACGCCGCCGAGCGCGGATTCAAACCGGCCGCGGATGCACAGGACACGGCTGCAAGCACACAACAGGAGAGCAGGAAATGAGCGACTGCCAGGGATTGGGCGATTGCGACGACACCCGGATGCAACGCATCTATGAGTACCTTGACGGGGCCCTGACCCGTGAGGACATCACGGAGATCAAGGAACACCTTGACGAGTGCCCGGAGTGCACCGAGCAGTACGACCTTGAGTGCGTAATCCGCAACATGGTCAAGCGTTCCTGCACTGAGGCGGCCCCGGACAACCTGAAGAACGCAATCCTGGACCGGATCCACTCCATCCGGCCGGTGGACGCATAACGCCCCGGAGTCCTTGGGACCCACAGGACCCAGCGGGTGTATCTGCCAAACGGGAAAGGACCCCGGAAGCCGAATGGCTTCCGGGGTCCTTTCCTTGAACCGTAGTCCCTGGCATTTGCCTAGGTGTTGGGGCGCTTCCCGTGGTTCGCGCCGCCACGCTTACGGTCACGACGCTTGCGTGCACGCTTGCTCATAGCTGGCCTCCTTACTGTCGGTACTCAAAAGAGCTGCCCTCCAGTCTCCCACATCATCCGACCACCCGCGAACCGGGAACCGGGGATGACCTGCTGTTCAGGCGGCGGTGTCAGCCGTGCAGCGAGTTCCGGATGGCGACCCCGGCCTGGGCAAGGACCGTGCGCATCGTCTCCAGCGTCACGGGGCTCAAGGGCTGGCTCCGGGCACGCAGCCGCAGTTCGGCCCGCAGCTCATCCCGGAATTCCTGCAGCATCAGCTCGGCATCCTTGAGCGCGGGCGTGCCTTCGCCAGGCAGCCGCCCGCCCGGGAGGCGGAAATCGGCGGACCGGGCCTCCGTACGGGCAGCTTCCGCGGTTGCTGCCAGCTCTGCCCGGAGTCCGCGCATGTTCCTGCGGATATCCTCGCGCAGGCCGTCGGCAAGGCGACGCACGGACGCAGAGATATCCTCTTCCACTCCAGCGAGTTCGTCCCGCCGCCGGTCCAGCTCCGCAACTCCTGCCGCAGTGATGCGGTAGTTGGTGCGGCGGCCTGCTGATTCCGTCACCACCAGCCCCTCCTCCTCGAGCTTTCCCAGCCGGGGATAGATCGTTCCGGCGCTGGGGGAGTAGGTGCCGCCGAAGCGGTCTTTGAGGGCCCTGATGAGCTCGTAGCCGTGCTTGGGGCCGGATTCCAGCAGTGCGAGGAGGTACAGGCGCAGCGCCCCGTGCGCGAACACCGGGGGCATCAGTCCCCTGCTTCCACGTTTCCCGCGACCGTGCTGTGGACGATTGAGGTCGTACCGGAAACCGAGTTGGTACGCACCAGCATCAATTTCGCGTCGGGGCCGGCGATGGTTTCCACCTTTCCGCCTGCCTGGGCGTACCGCTGGTTGTCGATCACGACCGCGCCGCTGGCGGACTTGGACACGATGTCGACGCCGACGTCGTGTGGCAGCCGGATGGTGAGGTCTCCGGAGACGGAGTTGGAGCCGAAGTCGAGCGGGACGCCTTGGAGGTCGAAGCTGAGGTCGCCGCTCACGGTGCTGGCACGCACGTTGGTGAGCCGGCCGGAAGCGGTCACCTCCCCGGACACGCTTTTGGCAGTGAGGACCCCAGTATGGTTGCGCGCGGTCACTTCACCGCTGACGGTGTTGACGTGCAGCTCTCCGTCCGTGCCGTCCGCCATGACCGACCCGGACACCGTATTGAGCCGCGTGTGGCCCGAGATCCCGGCCACGAGCCCATCGCCGCTGACAATTCCGGCTTCGACATCGACGTTGTCCGGAACGGCGATGCTGACGACGGCGGAGTTCTCGCTGTTGTGGTTCACGGCGCCCATCAGGTTCTTGAACCATCCCTGGGCGCCATGCAGCTGGTGGCGGATCTCCAGCCTGCCACCGCTCAGGGAGACTGCGACCGGGTCACCGTGGATATCGGAAATCTCGATCCGTGTCACGGGCTCTTGATGCTTGACGACATCGAACCTGCCCCGGACCATGCCCAGCTTGAGCGACGCCACGCCGTCGACGTCGATGGTCTGCGGGGTGGTGACACTCCAGGTCTGGTCGGACATGGCAACCTCCAAATGCGATATATCGTGTTCTTCCACGGTACAGCTCCGCCCGTAAGCCGGCAAGATATATCGCGAATAAATCAGGCGGGGGCGTCCATACCCAGCCACTGGAACCAGCCCCGGTGGAGCACCAGCCACGCCATCAGGCCGTAGCCTGCCTGGCCGGGCGTCCCGCCGTTGGCTGCCAGGTCCTGCCGCCACTGTTCGTGGTTGAGCAGCGGCGAGAACGTGTCCACATACAGGTGCTTGCGGCGGGTGGTGACATCGGCGAAAGCGGTGTTGAGTTCGTCCAGCCTGCGGTTCTGGGCGGGGTCCAGTGTGGGCGGCGGACCCACCACAAATACCTCGACGCGGTTCTGCGAGGCGGAGTCCAGGATGTTGGCGAGGTTGAGGCGGCTGCGCGCGGTGGAGAGCCCGAATTCGATGTCCCGGCCGGACAAGCCGATCACCAGGCGGTTCTCGGCCTGGTCACTGAAGCGCCGGCCGGCCTCGTCCAGCCAGCGGGCGGCGAGTCCTTCGGTGCCCTCCTGCGGGCAGGGGAGCGCATAGCTTTCCAGGTGCATGCTGTCCTGCGGGGTCCTGGCCAGGACACGGCCCAGCCAGCCCAGCGCCCGGGGATCTCCCAGTCCGGCCAGCAGTTCATCTCCTACAGCTGCAATCCGCAGCTTCCTGTCTTCCACACGATCCTCTTTACTTGGGTCCCTGGCCGCCGCTGCCGCTTGTCCCGCGGCGGCTGAAAATTACCTGGCGGCGCTGTCCATTCATTAAACAGAACTGCCCGGCCGGAGTCTGGTATTTCGACTCCGGCCGGGCAGTCATGCGGTTAGTTCCGGGCAAATGCCTGCTTCAGGAGCACGTCCTGCTCGGCAGCGTGCCGCTTCATGGAACCGGCAGCCGTGGAGGCCGACGCGGGGCGCGACACCAGGCGGATCCGGCGGTCCAGGAGGTCCGGCAGGTTCAGGCCGATGAACGGCCACGGGCCCTGGTTGGCAGGCTCGTCCTGGGCCCAAACGATCTCGGCGTTCGGGTACTTGGCGAGCTCCGCAGCGATCTCGGCATGCGGCAGCGGGTAGAGCTGCTCCACGCGGACGATTGCCGTGGTCTTGTCGCCGGTCTTCTGCCGGGTTGACAGGAGATCGTAGTACAGCCGGCCGGAGACCAGCAGGACGCGCTCGACGGCGTTGGCATCCAGCTGCTCATGCTCGCCGATGACGGGGCGGAACGAGCCGTTGGTGAAGTCCTCGACGGACGACGCGGCGGCCTTGAGGCGCAGGAGCTGCTTGGGCGTGAAGATGACAAGCGGCTTCCGCGGCCGGCTGTACGCCTGGCGGCGCAGCAGGTGGAAGTGCGAGGCCGCCGTCGTGGGGTTGGCCACGATGATGTTCTCTTCAGCGCACAGCTGCAGGAACCGCTCGATCCTCGCGGAGGAGTGGTCCGGGCCCTGGCCCTCGTATCCGTGCGGCAGCATCAGCACCAGCGACGAGCGCTGGCCCCACTTCTGCTCGGCGGAGGAGATGAATTCGTCGATGATGGTCTGGGCACCGTTGACGAAGTCACCGAACTGCGCCTCCCACAGGACCAGGGCGTCCGGCCGCTCCACGGAGTAGCCGTATTCGAAGCCCATAGCTGCGTATTCGGACAACAGGGAGTCGTAGATCCACAGCTTGGCCTGGTTCTCGGAAAGGTTACCCAGGGGCAGCCATTCCTGGCCGTTGGCGCGGTCGTGGAAGACGGCGTGGCGCTGCACGAAGGTGCCGCGGCGGGAGTCCTGGCCGGCCAGGCGCACGGGGACGCCTTCCATGATGAGGGAGCCGAACGCCGCGATCTCGCCGAAGCCCCAGTCGATGCCGCCTTCGCGGGACATCTGCTCGCGCTTTTCGAGGAGCTGCTTGAGCTTGGCGTGGATCGTGAAGCCCTCGGGGACCTCGATGTGCGCCTTGCCGATGCGGGCCAGGGTCTCTGCCGAAATGGCGGTGGATACCGGGGCGTTGTTGCCGGAATCGGACTGCTGGGAGATCGGCCGCTCGATGTCGGAGACAGCAGCGGAATCGGCGGTGACGATCGGGATGGGCGAGGTCTGCGCGGCGTGCGTCTCGGCGAAGACGCGCTCCAGGCGTTCCTGGTAGTCGCGCAGCAGCTGCTCGGCTTCTTCCTCGGTGATGTCACCACGGCCGATCAGGGACTCGGTGTACAGCTTGCGGACGGACCGCTTGGCTTCGATGAGGTTGTACATCAGCGGCTGGGTCATCGAAGGGTCATCGCCCTCGTTGTGGCCGCGGCGGCGGTAGCAGACCATGTCGATGACAACGTCCTTGTGGAACCGCTGGCGGAACTCGTAAGCGAGCTGGCCGATGCGGACCACGGCTTCGGGATCGTCACCGTTCACGTGGAACACGGGTGCCTGGATCATCTTGGCAACGTCCGTGGAGTACGTGGAGGAACGCGAGGATGACGGCGCCGTAGTGAAGCCGACCTGGTTGTTCACCACGATGTGGATGGTGCCACCGGTGCGGTAGCCCCGCAGCTGGGACAGGTTGAGGGTTTCGGCTACCACGCCCTGGCCGGCGAAAGCGGCGTCGCCGTGCACCACGATGGGCAGCACGGGGAACGATTCGCCCTGGTCCAGCCGGTCCTGCTTGGCGCGGACGATGCCCTCGAGCACCGGATCGACGGCTTCGAGGTGGGACGGGTTGGCAGCCAGGTAGACCTTGGTCTCCTTGCCGTTGTCCGAGGTGAAGGTACCCTCGGTGCCCAGGTGGTACTTCACGTCGCCGGAGCCCTGGACCGAGCGGGGATCCTGGGTGCCTTCGAACTCGCGGAACACCTGTGCGTAGGTCTTGCCGGCGATATTGGTGAGCACGTTGAGGCGGCCGCGGTGGGCCATGCCGATGGCAACTTCGTCCAGGCCGTCGTCGGCGGCGTCGGACATGATGGCGTCCAGCAGCGGAATCAGCGACTCGCCGCCTTCGAGGGAGAAGCGCTTCTGGCCAACGAACTTGGTCTGCAGGAAGGTTTCGAAGGCTTCCGCGGCGTTCAGCTTGGAGACAATGCGGAGCTGCTCTTCACGGCTTGGCTTGGAGTAGGGGTGCTCCAGCTGGTCCTGGAACCACTTGCGCTCGGCGGGTTCCTGGATGTGCATGTATTCGATGCCGGTCGTGCGGCAGTAGGCGTCGCGCAGCACGCCCAGGATGTCGCGGAACTTGAGCATCGGCTTGCCACCGAAACCGCCGGTGGGCCATTCGCGGTCCAGGTCCCACAGCGTCAGCCCGTAGGTCAGCACGTCCAGGTCAGGGTGCTTGCGCTGGACGTATTCCAGCGGATCGGTGTCCGCCATGAGGTGTCCGCGGACCCGGTAGGAGTGGATCAGCTGCTGGATCCGGGCGACCTTGTTGATCTCGTCGGCGGGGTCGACCTGCTTGTCGGCGCTCCAGCGTACCGGCTCGTAGGGGATGCGGAGGGCTTCGAAGATTTCGTCGTAGAAGTTCTGTGCGCCCAGCAGGAGGGAGTGGACCAGCTTCAGGAACTCGCCGCTGCCGGCTCCCTGGATGACGCGGTGGTCGTACGTCGACGTGAGGGTGAGGACCTTGCTGATGGCGTTCTGCGCGATGATCTTCTCGCTGGCGCCCTGGAATTCAGCGGGGTAGTCAAGTGCACCGACACCGATGATGGCGGCCTGGCCCTTGGAGAGGCGCGGAACCGAATGGACGGTGCCGATGCCGCCCGGGTTGGTCAGGGAAACAGTGGTTCCCTGGTGGTCCTCCGGAGTGAGCTTGCCGTTGCGGGCACGCTTGATGAGGTCCTCGTAGGTGTGCCAGAACTCTGCAAAGTTGAGGGTTTCGGCCTTCTTGATGTTGGGGACCATCAGCAGGCGGGTGCCGTCGGGCTTCGGCATGTCGATGGCGATGCCGAAGTTGACGTGTGCCGGCTGGACCGCGACAGGCTTGCCGTCCACTTCGTCGTAGTACACGTTCATGGACGGGAACTGGGAGAGGGCGCGGATCACGGCGTAGCCGATGAGGTGCGTGAAGGAAACCTTGCCGCCGCGGGCGCGGGCGAGGTTGGAGTTGATGACCACGCGGTTGTCGATCAGCAGCTTGGCCGGGATGGCGCGCACGCTGGTGGCGGTGGGCACCTCAAGGCTGGTGACCATGTTGGTGGCAATCGCCTTGGCGGGTCCGCGGAGGACGGAAACGACGTCTTCCTCCGGCGCGGAGGGGGCCTTGATGTTCTTGGGCAGCTGGGCCGGGATCGGCTGGGATCCGGTAGCGGCTTCGGTCTTCTTGCCGCCGTCCCTGGCAACAGTGGCAGGGGCCTTCTTGACGGGGGCCGGTGCCGCCGGTGCCGGTGCGGCGGCGGGAGCGGCCGGCGCTGCCGCCGGCGACGGTGCCGGAGCCGCTGGGGCAGCCGCATTCACGACGGGGATCTCCCTGGTGGGAGGGTTGGCTGCGGCATGTCCCGAACTTCCGTTGGAAGAAGAACTGCTGCCCGAGTCGAACGATTCGAACAGCGGCCACCACTTGGCATCCACAGCGTTCTTGTCCTGCTGGTACTGCTCGTACAGTTCGTCAACGAGCCACTCGTTTCCGCCAAATTCCTCTGGTAGACGGTGGCTTGGCTGCTCTGGCACTTGAAATACGCCTCTTCCATGAGTTTGATTTCTCTCCGGCCCCCCGGTGCTTCAGCACTACGTTCGAACCAGTCTCTGCGTCCTCTGAACCCAGACCTTTGCAAGTCTAGTAACCCGGATGTGGTAACTGCCAATAAGGGTGACCCAAATCATGAAGTGACGTTTGCGGGGCCGAATATGGCGGATGGAAGCGAGCCGAAACCGGGCATGCGGGTATTGCATTCCGGCCGCGGGCAGGGCAATGGAGGCCGGGGCTGCACGGCCCTGCTCCTGTAGACTGAAATCCTTATGGACAGTAAATCCAGGTGCCGGCCTGGGGGCTGTCAGCGGCGCAGGAACATCAGCGCCGCGCAGCCAACCCGCAAAGCCGGCAAACCCCGAACACGCGCCCATCACCTGGCGCCGGCACGTCCGGCAGCGGCATCCCCGGACAGGGCGTCGGCTTCCGCCGACCACCCTCCGCCGGACAGATTCCTTGACGTCCTTCTCCCCGGTGCCCGTGGCGTTCAGCGTCCGGTACAGGCGGGATGCTGAATGGAGTGGCTCCTCCTCGCAGCAGGCCTGCTGCTGATTGCCGGTACCGGCTTCTTTGTTGCTGTTGAATTTTCCCTGATTGCCCTGGACCAGCCCACCGTCCAGCGCGCGGTGGACGATGGTGACGCCGGTGCGGTGCCCTTGCTCAAATGCCTTAAGTCATTATCCACGCAGCTCTCCAGCTGCCAGCTCGGCATTACGCTTACCACCCTCCTCACGGGCTACGTCATGGAGCCCTCGGTGGGGCAGTTGCTCGAAGTGCCGCTTGCCGCCGTCGGACTTCCCGACGTCGCGGTGGCGTCCATCTCCCTGGTCCTGGCGATGGTGCTTGCCACGCTGCTCTCCATGCTCCTGGGAGAGCTGGTGCCAAAGAACATGGCGATCGCACTGGCCTTCCCCGTGGGCAGGGCCCTCGCCCGGCCCCAGCTGATCTTTACCGCTGTGTTCAAGCCGGCCATCGTGCTGCTGAACGGTTTCTCCAACAAAGTCCTCCACGTGTTCGGCCTGGAGGCCAAAGAAGAGATTTCCGGTGCGCGCACCCCTGCCGAGCTGGCCTCGCTGGTCCGCCGTTCGGCGGCGATGGGAACGCTCGACGCCGGCACTGCCAACTTCATCGCCCGCACCTTGAATTTTTCGACCAGGACGGCGGCTGATGTGATGACCCCGCGTATCCGCGTGGAAACCATCGACGCGGAGCAGCCGGTCGCGGACGTCGTGGCAGCGGCCCGCCGGACCGGGTACTCCCGTTTCCCCGTCATCGGCGACTCGGCCGACGACATCCGGGGCCTGGTCCACGTCAAGAAGGCGGTGGCCGTGCCGTGGGAGCGCCGGCAGAACCTGGAAGCAGGCGCCATTATGACGGAGGTCCTGCGGGTTCCCGAGACCATCCACTTGGACGCCCTCCTGGCTGAGCTCCGCGAAGGAAACCTGCAACTCGCCGTAGTTTTGGACGAGTACGGCGGCACCGCCGGCATCGCAACGCTGGAGGACCTTGTGGAGGAGATCGTTGGCGAAGTCGCCGATGAGCACGACAAGGTCCGCCCCGGCCTGCTTCAGAGCGCCTCCGGCGACTGGTACTTCCCGGGGCTGCTGCGCCCCGACGAGCTGTCCGAACAGATTCCCGGCCTCAGCGTTCCGGACGAGGCAGCCTACGAAACGGTGGGCGGCTACGTCATGAGCAAACTCGGCCGGATCGGCGCCGTGGGGGACACCGTGCCCGTGGGCGGCGGAACGCTGAGCGTCACGCGCATGGACGGCCGCCGGATCGACCGGATCTGTTTCCGGCCCGCCCGGCATGGGTCCGACGCCGGGACGACCGGCGGGGCAGCGGAACAGAACGACAGGATTGAAAAGTGAGCGACTGGGCCGGAATCCTGTGGCTGGGCGTCCTCCTGTTGGGAAACGCGTTCTTTGTGGGCGCCGAATTCGCCGTTATGTCCGCGCGGCGCAGCCAGATCGAGCCGCTCGCCGAGGCCGGCTCCAAACCTGCGCAGACCACACTGAAAGCGATGGAAAACGTCTCGCTCATGCTGGCCTGCGCCCAGCTGGGCATCACCGTCTGCTCGCTGCTGATCCTGCTCGTGGCGGAGCCTTCGATCCACCATCTGCTGGCGGCCCCGCTGGAGACGGTCGGACTGCCGGTCGAGGTGGCGGACGTTGCCGCGTTCGCGGTGGCGCTCATGCTGGTGACGTTCCTGCATGTGACATTTGGCGAGATGGTCCCGAAGAACATCTCGGTATCCGTCGCGGACAAAGCGGCGCTGCTGCTGGCACCTCCGCTGGTGTTTATTTCCCGGCTGGTCAACCCCGTGATCTTCGCCCTCAACTGGTCCGCGAACCATATCCTCAAGCTGCTGCGGATCGAGCCCAAGGACGAAGTCAATTCGTCCTTCACCCTGGAAGAGGTGCAGTCCATCGTGCAGGAATCCACCCGGCATGGTTTGGTGGACGACGACGCCGGGCTGATTACGGGCGCCCTGGAGTTCTCCGAGTACACGGCGGCGGACATCATGGTCCCGCTGGACAAGCTCGTTATGCTCAAGGCGGCGACCACGCCGGTGGAGTTCGAGAAGGCCGTCAGCCGCACGGGCTTCTCCAGGTTCCCGATGCTCGACGAGGACGACATGCTGTACGGCTACCTTCACGTGAAGGACGTCCTGTCCATACCGGAACCGGCGTATGAGCTTCCCATCGCCGAGAGCAGGATCCGATCGCTGGCCAACCTAGCCCTGGACGACGAGATCGAGAAGGCCATGTCGGTCATGCAGCGCACCGGCTCGCACCTTGCCAGGGTTATCGGCAAGGACGGGAAGACCCAGGGCGTCTTGTTCCTCGAGGACGTCATTGAACAGCTTGTGGGGGAGATCCGCGACGCAACCCAGGCGACCGGAATCCGCAGGCTGGGGCATCCGAACGGGAGCTGAGCCGGCTCCGTTCCCCGGCCGCGGCCGGGGGAATGATGCCGGGATAGCCATACCTAAATAGGAATGATTCCTATTTAGGTATAAGCTTTGGACAGTCGTTTTCCCTCCCCAATGATCCGAGGTTTCCCGTGCGCCCTCCCGTCGCCCGCTCGTCCGCCGCTGCCCTTGCAGGCCTTGGCCTCCTGCTCACCGCCTGCAGCCCTCAGGCGCAGCAGGCCCCGGAAGCCGCCGATGGCATCAACATCGTGGCATCAACCAATGTGTACGGCGATATCGCCAAGGCCATCGGCGGGGACAAGGTCAACGTCACGGCCATCATCACCAAGACCAGCCAGGACCCCCACTCCTACGAGGCCACGGCCCAGGACCGGCTCGCGGTATCCAAAGCAGACCTCGTCATCGAAAACGGCGGCGGCTACGACGACTTCATCCACACGCTGGCCGAGGACAGCAACCTCGGGGGCAAGGTGCTGAACGCCGTCGAGCTGTCCGGGCTGGCGCATCCGGAAGAAGAAGCCTCCGCGGAAGCCACGGAGCCGGCTGCCGGAAGCGGAGACGCGCACGACCACGGCGAACTCAACGAACACGTCTGGTACAGCCTGCATGCCATGGAAGAATTCGCCGGTGACATCTCGGCCAAGCTTGCAGAGCTGGACCCCGCATCTGCCCGGACATTCGAGGACAACGCCGCCTCCTTCACGGCAAGCCTTGAGGAACTGGACGAAAAGCTGGAGGCGTTGCGAGGCACGGCCGCCGGTGCTCCCGTGGCCGTAACGGAACCTGTTCCGCTGTACCTGCTCGAGGACGCCGGCCTGGTTAACGCCACTCCCGAGGACTACACTGCTGCGATCGAGGAAGATTCGGATGTCCCGCCGGCGGTGCTGAAGGCAGCAACCGATCTCGTGTCATCCAAGTCGGTCCGCCTGCTGGCGTACAACCAGCAGACCGAGGGCCCGCAGACTCAAGCGTTGAAGAAAGCAGCGGAAGCTGCCGGGGTTCCGGTGGTGGACTTCAACGAAACGCTGCCCGAGGGCAAGACGTACCTGCAGTGGATGGCGGAGAATGTGGACAACATCAGCAAAGTTCTGGAGAGCAACTAGTTGAAACCCGTCGTCAGCCTCACCGGGGCGTCCCTGGCCTTCGGCAAACGGGCGCTGTGGGAGGACCTTGACCTGGAGATCAAGCCGGGCGAGTTCTTCGCTGTGCTTGGTCCCAACGGAAGCGGCAAAACGAGCTTCCTGAAAGTCCTCCTCGGCCTGCAGGAACTGAGCTCCGGACGCGCCGGCCTGGGCGGCAGGCCGGTCGAGCGCGGCAGCAGGCTGATCGGCTACATCCCGCAGCAGAAGTCCTTCGCCCCTGACACCCCCATGCGGGCCAGGGACCTGGTGGGACTTGGAATGGACGGCCACCGGTGGGGGCTGCGGCTGTCCTCCGCCAAAGCCAACCGCCGCATCGACGAACTTTTGGAGCTGGTTGGCGCCGGCGATTATGCAAAGGTGCCTGTCGGCCAGCTGTCCGGCGGCGAGCAGCAGCGGCTCAGGGTGGCGCAGGCGCTGGCCTCGGATCCCCAGGTCCTGCTCTGTGACGAACCCCTGCTGTCCCTTGACCTGCACCACCAGCAGGCGGTGAGTGCCCTGATCAACAAGCAATGCCGCGAACGGAACAGTGCCGTCGTATTCGTCACCCACGAAATCAACCCGATCATCGATTATGTGGACCGGGTGCTGTACCTCGCAGGCGGCCGGTTCAAGGTGGGAACACCGGAAGAGGTCATGACCACGGAAGTGCTTTCAGACCTTTATGGCAGCCACGTGGAAGTCATCCACGCCAATGGCAGGATCGTGGTGGTTGGCCTTCCGGACGCCACCACCCACCACCATGCCGAGCCCCATGCCCTGGCGGGGGAGGCAGCCTGATGGACGCGGGAAGCATCCTCGGTGCAATCTTCAACTTCGAAAACTACGGCGAACTGCTGGTCCTGGTGCAGAACTCCATCTGGGCCGGTGCAGTCCTGGGCCTTTTGGGCGGCCTCGTGGGCACCTTTGTGATGAAGCGCGACCTTGCCTTCGCCGTCCACGGCATTTCCGAACTGTCCTTCGCCGGCGCAGCCTTCGCCCTGCTGATCGGCGCCGACATCGTGTTCGGATCCCTCGTCGGATCGGTAGCGGCCGCACTGCTCCTGGCGCTCATGGGCGTCAGGGCCAGGGACAAAAACTCGATCATCGGCGTCATCATGCCGTTCGGGCTGGGCCTGGGAATCCTGTTCCTGTCCCTGTACGAAGGCCGGGCCGCCAACAAATTCGGGCTGCTCACCGGCCAGATCGTGTCCGTGGACACCGTCCAGCTCCAGGCCCTGGCCGGAACGGCGTTCGTGGTGATGGTGGCGCTGGTCGCCATCTGGCGGCCGCTCACTTTCGCCTCCGTCGACCCGGAGCTCGCCGAGGCCCGGGGCGTTCCCGTGCGCGGCCTGGGCATCCTTTTCATGGTCCTGCTGGGCATCAGCGTGGCCCTGTCCATCCAGGTGGTGGGGGCGCTGCTGGTGCTTGCCCTGCTCATTACACCGGCCGCTGCGGCGCTGCGGGTGACGTCGTCGCCGGTGGCGGTGGTGGTGCTCAGTGTGGTGTTCGCCGTAATCGCGACAGTGGGCGGCATCCTGCTGGCCCTCGGCGGCCGGATTCCGATCAGCCCCTACGTCACCACGCTGTCTTTCCTGATTTACGTGGTGTGCCGGGTGGTGGGCTCCGTCCGGGCCCGCAAGGGAATCAACGGGCGGGTCCTGCAGCCGCAGTAGCTACAGCTGGCCTGCAGCCCTGAGCGCCGTGCAATCCGGGCAGAGGCCGAAGATCTCCACCGTGTGGGCCACCTCTGTATACCCGTGTTCGGCGGCGGTGCGTGCCGCCCAGGTTTCGACCGCAGGTGCCTCCACCTCCACAGCCTTGCCGCAGTTGCGGCACAGCAGGTGGTGGTGGTGTCCGGTGACGGCGCAGCGCCGGTACACCGCTTCCCCTTCGCCGTTGCGGAGCACGTCCACCAGTCCCTCGTCCGCCAGTGACTGGAGGATGCGGTAGGCGGTAGCGAGCGAGACCGAGACACCCTGGTTCTGCAGGATGCGGTACAGCTCCTGTGTGCTGACGAAATCGCTCAGTTCATCGAGGGCGGCGCTGACGGCCCGGCGCTGTTTCGTGACGCGCTGTTCCTTGCCGCCCGTCGTCGGGGAGGGCGTGGTGGATTCAGCCTTGGCGCCGAGCGGCATGAATGAACTCGCTTCCGTGGGGGTGGTGGCAAACATACAGATTACCAGCCGGGCTTCGTGGACAGCGTTCCGCGGCTGACCCTAGGCTGGCGCTATGAAGCTGACGAAATACACCCACGCCTGCGTGCGCCTCGAGAAGGACAGCCGGGTGCTGGTCCTTGATCCCGGCAATTTCTCGGAGACGGAGCAGGCACTGGCAGGAGCGGAAGCTGTCCTGGTCACCCACGAGCATGCTGACCACATCGACGTGGACGCCGTTGTTGAAGCCCTTCGCACCAACAATGACCTGGCCATCCATGCGCCCGCCGGCGTGGCAGGCCTGCTGCGCGAAAAAGCTCCGGACGCCGCCGCCAGGGTGCACACAGTTGAACCGGGAAAGTCCCTCGACGTCGCGGGCTTCGCGGTGCGCAGCTTCGGCGGCCAGCACGCCCTGATCCATCCGCAGATCCCGGTCGTGGCAAACATCGGCTACCTCATCGACGGGAACGTGTACCACCCGGGCGACTCGTTCGTCATTCCCGACGGCATCAGCGTCAAAACCCTCCTGGTCCCGCTGCACGCGCCCTGGAGCAAGTCCGCGGAGGTGGTCGACTTCGTCATCGGTGTGCGGGCACCCCGGGCATTCCAGATCCATGACGGCCTCCTCAACGAGAACGGGCTCAAGGTGGTTGAAGGCCACGTCAAGAGGATCGGGGCCAAGTACGGCACCGAGTACGCCCACCTGGCCGCAGGCGAGTCGGTGGAGGTCTAGGCTGTCCCGGGGTTCCAGAGGCCGGTATCGAAGAACTGCCGGATCGCTTCTTCGTGTGGCCGGGGATCCAGTCCCTGCTCCGCCAGCCACCCGGGGTTGTAGTAGTTGCCGGCATAGCGCTCGCCGCCGTCGCACATGAGCGTGACGATGCTGCCCCGCCTGCCTTCGGCGATCATCTCCGCCACGACCTGCCAAACGCCCCAGAGATTGGTGCCGGTTGAGGGTCCGGCGTGGAGGCCGGCCAGGACGTGCAGGTGCCGCATCGCGGCCACCGACGCGGCGTCCGGCACCTGGACCATGCGGTCAATCACGGACGGCACGAAGCTCGGTTCCATCCTGGGCCGGCCGATGCCTTCGATCCGCGACGGCAGGCCCGCCGGCGGTCCGGCGGTGCCGCCGCGCCACCCGGGGTAGAAGGCCGAGTTTTCCGGGTCCACTACCAGCAGACGGGTGGGATGGCTGTGGTAGCGCAGGTACCGGCCTATCGTGGCGCTGGTCCCGCCTGTTCCGGCCCCCACCACAATCCAGTCCGGTACCGGATGCTCCTCGAGCTGAAGCTGGCCGAAAATCGACTCCGCGATGTTGTTGTTGCCCCGCCAGTCGGTAGCCCGTTCGGCGTACGTGAACTGGTCCATGTAATGCCCGTTGCAGGTGGCTGCCACCTCTTCCGCGGCCGGATAGACATCCGAGGCATGGTCCACCAGCAGGCATGAGCCGCCGAACTGTTCGATCAGGGCGATCTTTTCGGGGCTGGTACTGCGGGCCATAACGGCAATGAACGGCAGGCCCAGCAGTTGCGCGAAGTAGGCCTCGGATACCGCTGTGCTGCCGCTGGACGCTTCCACGATGGTGGTGTCCGCACGGATCCAGCCGTTGACCAGGCCGAAGAGGAACAGGGAGCGTGCCAGCCGGTGCTTGAGGCTGCCGGAGCGGTGGGTGGACTCATCCTTGAGGTAAAGCTGGACACCCCAGTGTTCGGGCAGGGGCACGGCATACAGGTGGGTGTCGGCCGACCTGGTGTTTTCTGCCCTGATCCTGCGGATGGCCTGGTCTGCCCAATCCCGGTCGGACCATGACCGCCCTGCCCAGTCGGCACTGCCGCCGTTCCGGTTGCCGCTCTCCGCGTTTATCACCGGTCCAGCCTACCTGCGGCGGAACAGGCGCGGGCCTAGAGTGGAATCCGTCGGTTTTCCACCCAAAGGAGCGCAATGAATCCCCTGATGGATGTGACCACGCTGCATGCGCGGCTGAACCAGGGCCGGCGCACCGTGCTGCTGGATGTGCGCTGGGCCCTGGGCGACCCGCACGGGCACGCGCACTACCTCGCCGGGCACCTGCCCGGCGCCGTCTTTGTGGACCTGGCCACCGAACTGGCTGCCCCGGCGGTTCCCAAACGGGGACGGCACCCGCTACCGTCCGTGGCCGACTTCCAGGCCGCAGCGAGACGGTGGGGCATCAATGACGGCGACGTTGTGGTCGCCTACGATGACACTGCCAACATGGCCGCGGCCAGGGCGTGGTGGATGCTGCGCAACGCGGGCGTCGCTGAGTCCTACCTGCTCGATGGCGGCCTGGCCGCCTGGCGTGCCGCGGGTTTCCCGGTGGACACGGGGGCGGTCACGGTGGCGCCGGGGAACGTCACCCTGGCGGAGGGAAACATGCCCGTGATCGACGCCTGGGCTGCCGCCGGCTGGCCGGATTCGGGGCTCCTCCTCGACGCCCGCGCGGGGGAGCGGTACCGCGGGGAGGTGGAACCCGTGGACCCCCGGGCCGGCCACATCCCGGGTGCTGTCAGCGCGCCGACGTCGGAGAACGTGGACTCGGAAGGGCGCTTCCTGCCGGCCGACGAGCTGCGCCGCAGGTTCGCGTCGCTTGGCGCCCGGGACGGTTCCCCCGTCGCGGTGTACTGCGGATCCGGCGTCACCGCCGCCCATCAGGTGGCGGCACTTGAAGTGGCGGGTTTCCGTGCGGCTTTGTATCCGGGGTCCTTCTCCGAGTGGTCGAACCAGCCGGAGCTGGCGGTGGCGACAGGGCCCGTGCCGGGTGCGTCATCCGGCCCGGCTGGCAACCTGGTGCACGGCGAAGGTAGCGTCGCACTATGACACCAGGACGTCCCGTACCGCCGCCCCTTGCCACGCCCGTTCCTCCCGTTCCGGAGGATGCGGTTCTCGCCGCCGCCTACGGTGCGGTCGCTCCTGACAGCGGCCTTGTGCCGCTGACCGTCGCCCGGCGCTTCCCCAAGCAGGACGACGTCGAAATCGCCATCGAGTTCTGCGGGCTGTGCCATTCGGACGTGCACGCGGCCCGGGGCGAGTGGGGCGGCCAGACCTATCCGCTGGTACCGGGCCATGAAATCGTGGGAACGGTCACCCGCGTCGGCTCCGGGGTCACTGACTTCAGTGTGGGCGAGCGGGTGGGGGTCGGCTGCATGGTGGACTCCTGCCGCGAGTGCGAAAGCTGCCTGGACGGCCTGGAACAGTACTGCGAGAAGGGAATCGTCGGCACCTACGGTGCCAGGGACCCCCGCAACGGGGACAGCATCACGCAGGGCGGCTATTCCTCGTCCATCGTGGTGGATCGCCGCTACGTCGTCCGCGTACCGGATTCACTGGACCCGGCCGCCGTCGCGCCGCTGCTGTGTGCCGGCATCACCACGTTCTCGCCGCTTCGGCACTTCGGCGTGGAAGAAGGCGATGTGGTGGGCGTCGTCGGCCTCGGCGGGCTCGGACACATGGCGGTCAAGCTGGCCAAGGCCATGGGCGCAAGAGTAGTGGTCTTTACCACGTCCGAGTCCAAGGTCCCGGCCGCCCTGGAACTGGGCGCGGATGACGTGGTCCTGTCCCGGGACGAGGACGCCATGGCCGCGGCGGACCGCACCATCGACGTCATCATCGATACCGTGGCAGCCCCCCACGACCTCAACCCGCTGTTCCGCACCCTCCGCGTCGACGGCGCCCTGTTCCAGCTGGGCCTGCCCGCTGACGCCATGCCCCCCGTCAACCCGCGGGCCCTGATCCGGCGCCGGCTCGCCTACGCCGGCTCCCTCATCGGCGGGATCGCCGAGACGCAGGAGATGCTGGACTTCTGCGCAGAGCATGGTGTGGTATCCGACATTGAAGTGGTGGGTGCCGGCGGCTTGAATGAAGCCTACGACCGGATGGTCGCAGGAGATGTGAAATACAGGTTCGTGCTGGATACCAGCACCCTGCAGGCACCCGCCAAGGAGGCAGACGCATGAGCACGCTCTTTACCAGGATCCTCAAGGGGGAGATCCCCGGCCGTTTTGTGTGGCGGGAGGACGACGTGTCCGCCTTCCTCACCACCGGGCCCCTGGCCGACGGCCACACCCTTGTGGTACCCACCGAGGAAGTGGACCGCTGGACCGACGCAAAGCCGGAAACATTGGCCCGCGTCATGGAAGTTGCACGCCGGATTGGTGCTGTCCAGGTGGACCTCTTCGACGCGGAGCGGGCCGGCCTGATTGTTGCCGGCTACGAGATCAACCATATGCACGTGCATGTATGGCCTTCCCGGAGCATGGCCGAGTTTAATTTTGCGAACGCGGACCAGAACCCGGATCCGAAGGTCCTGGACGCCAACGCGGAGAAGCTCCGGCAGGGCCTGCGCGACGCCGGCTGGGGCGAGTTCGTCCCTGAGACCTGACGGCGGCGCCGCGCCGGGCCGTCAGGCCCGGTCCGGTGTCATCGCCACCATTCCGGCGTAGGTGAAACCTCCGCCGAACCCGAAAAGCAGCGCCGGGACGTTGGCAGGGATCCTGCCGCTGTGCCACCATTTGCTCAGGCCAAGCGGCACGCTGGCCGCCGAGGTGTTCCCCGATTCGACAACATCGGTGACGACGATCCGGTCCGACATGCCCAGGGCGTCCGCGAGCGGTTCAATGATGCGCAGGTTGGCCTGGTGGGCGGCGAGGACCTGGATGTCGTCAAGGGTGAGTCCGGCGCGGGCCACAGTTTCCCGTGCCCGTTCCGGCGCCCGGGTAAGTGCCCAGCGCAGCACTTCGCGGCCGTTCTGCGAGAACCTGCCCGAGGGCGGGGAGATCCGGACAGCGTCAGCCATCCCGATCTCGGATCCCCACACCACCGGGCCGATCCGCGGCGTTGGGGACGGGCAGACGATGGCGGCCCCCGCACCGTCCGCGGTGAGCACCGCCGTCGCGCGGTCCGTCCAGTCGGTTACCGCTGAGAGGGTTTCCGCGCCCACCACGACCGCATTGGTCGCGCTGCCGCTGCGGATGGCCTGGTCGGCGACACCGAGGGCGTACTCGAAGCCGGAGCACGCGGTGTTGACGTCCATGATGGCCGGGCCGCGCCCGTCGCGTCCCAGGTCCAGTGCGGCCGCCACTCGGCCGGCGGTGTTGGGTGAACGTTCGGCGGCTGTGGTGGTGGCCACCACCACGAGGTCGATGTCAGTGGCCGCGACCCCCGAGTCGGCCAGCGCCATCCGGGCGGCAGGAACCGCGAGGTCCACCACCGTCTCGCCCTCCGCGGCGATGCGCCGGGTGACGATGCCGGTCCGCTGCCGGATCCATTCGTCGCTGGTGTCCATCATGCCTTCGAGTTCATGGTTGTCCATGACGCGCAGCGGCTGGGCATGCCCGAGGCCGGCAATGCGGGTGCCGGCCGGTCCGTGGGCAAGCGAAATCTCCATGGTTTCCTCTCGTGGTGGGGTCCGCTACGCGGGGGCCAGTGCCTTGTTAAGCACGGTGCGGATGCGCTTCTCCGAGACCGAGTATGCGGTTCCGAGCTCGACGGCGAAAAGGCTCACCCGTAGTTCCTCGATCATCCAGCGCACTTGGGTTAACTCCCGGCCAGCGCGCCTGCCGGGCAGCAGCGCCGAAACGGCATCGTCATAGTCGTCCTCAAGCCGCTGCACCGCTGCCATGTTCAGTGCGTCCCGCTGGACGTTGCCGGGCAGCCGTTCCAGCCGCTTCTCGATGGCGGCAAGGTACCGGGGCAGCTGGCTCAGCTGGGCGTAGCCGGTGCGTGCTACAAAGCCGGGGTAGACAAGCTGCTCCAGCTGGCTCTTGATGTCGTTGAGTGCACTGATGAGTGCCAGGCTTGTGCTGCCCTTCAGCTGTTTTTCGATGCGCCGGGTGGAGGCGAGGATCCGTTCCACGACCGCTGTCACGCTGAAGACGGTATCGATGAGCTCGGCCCGCACTACTTCGTACAGTTCATCGAAGGACTTCCGGTCCCAGGGGAGCTCGGCGGGGGTGAGCTTGTCGATTGCGGCCAGGGCGCAGTCGGCGATCAGGGCGGACACCGAGCCGTGCGGGTTCTGGCTGAACGTCAGCTTTTCGGTGTTGCTCAGGTGCTCCAGGACGTAGCGGTCAGGAGCGGGGACGCGCAGCGCCAGCAACCTGATCACACCGCCGCGCATGGCCTCCAGTTGCTCGTCCGGGGTCTGGAAGACCCGCAGCGCCACGGATGTTCCCTGGTCCACCAGCGCTGGGTAGCCGGTGACCGTATGCCCCTTAACCATGCTGCTGACCTGGCGCTCGATGGTGCCGAAGCTCCATTCCGTAAGGCCGTCCCGCTCCACGAAGCCGCCGGCGGCCGCGGCGCCCGGCACCTGGCCGGACGTCGCCGCTGCGGAGGCGCCGCCGTCGTGCTGTGCTCTTGCAGCCGCGGAACCCTTGGCGGAACCTTTCGCAGGGCCGGCCGTGGCAGGGGTGGCGCCCAGCGACTCAGCTATGGCCCGGCGCGTGGCGGGGGCCAGCTTCTCCTGCAGCGCCGCGAGGTCCTTGCCCTCGTCCAGGACCTTGCCCGCGCTGTCCACCACTTTGAAGCTGACGCGCAGGTGCGGGGGAACGGCGTCCCAGTTCCAGGAACCGGGCGGGATGATGGCGCCTCGAATGCGCCGGAGGGCCAGTTCCAGGGAGGGCTCAAGCTCGTCCGTCGCCGGATCAAAATCCGACTCAAGGACGGCGACGGCCTGCCGCGCCACGTCAGGGGCCGGCACGAAGTTCTTCCTTACCTGCTTGGGCAGCGACTTGATCAGGGCGGTCACGAGTTCCACACGCTGCCCGGGGATCAGCCACCGGAACGGAGCGTCGTCGAGCTGGTTGAGGAACAGCACCGGCACCTCCGCCGTCACACCGTCCGAGGGGTTGGGCTGGGATCCGGGCGCGACGGGGTGGAATTCGTAGCTCAGCGGCAGTTCGAAACCCTTGTGCAGCCAGGTCCTGGGATATGCCGATTCATCCAGGTCATCGGCGTCGTCGCTGAGGAGGAGGGACTTGTCATAGTCCAGGAGGTCCGGGTTCTGCCGCCGGGCGTCCTTCCACCACTTGTCGAAGTGCCGCTCGGACACGACGTCCGGGCCGATCCGCGCGTCGTAGAACTCGAACAGGGTTTCGTCATCCACCAGGAGGTCCCGGCGGCGCATGCGGGCCTCCAGCTCCTCCACTTCCTGCAGGAGTGCGCGGTTGCGGTGGAAGAACTTGTGGTGGGTCCGCCAGTCGCCCTCCACCAGGGCGTGCCGGATGAAGAGTTCGCGGGCGACGACGGGGTCCACCCTGCCGTAGTTGATGCGTCGCTGGGCGATGATGGGCACGCCGTACAGGGTGACCTTCTCGTAGGCCATAACGGCTCCCTGGCGGGTGGACCAGTGCGGTTCGCTGTAGCTGCGCTTCACCAGGTCCGGCGCCACCTGCTCGGCCCAGGCGGGATCGAATTTTGCTGCCACGCGGGCCCAGAGCCGGCTGGTTTCCACCAGCTCGGCGGCCATCACGAACGTCGGGGATTTCTTGAAGAGGGCCGAACCCGGGAAGATCGCGAAGCGGCTGCCGCGCGCGCCGGCGTACTCGCGCTTGCGTTCGTCAAGGATGCCGATGTGGCTGAGGAGGCCCGAGAGCAGGCTGATGTGGACACCGTCGTGGTTGCCCACGGGGTCGGCCAGGCGCTTGTTGTCCAGGGTGATGCCCAGCGGCCGGGCCAGCTGGCGCAGCTGGGTGAACAGGTCCTGCCATTCCCTGACCCGCAAATAGTTGATGAATTCGGCGCGGCACAGGCGCCGGAACGCTGACGAGGACAGCTCCTGCTGCTTCTCCTGCAGGTAGTTCCACAGGTTCAGGTAACCGGTGAAATCCGAGTTCTCGTCCTTGAACCGGTTGTGCTTCTCGGCTGCCAGCTGCTGCTTGTCCGTAGGGCGCTCCCGGGGGTCCTGGATGGTAAGCGCGGCGGCGAGGATCATGACTTCGCGGACGCAGTTGCGCTTCCCGGCTTCCACGATCATCCGGCCCAACCGGGGATCAACCGGGAGCTGCGCAAGCTTTTGCCCGACGGCGGTGAGGCCGCCGCCGTTGCGTCCGTCACCGTTGCCTGCCTTGGGCGCTGCCAGGGCGCCGAGCTCGCGGAGCAGCGTGACGCCGTCGTTGATTGCCCGTGTCTCCGGCGGCTCGACAAACGGGAAATCCTCCACGTCCTTGGGGCCGCGGGCCACGCCCATGGCCGTCATCTGCAGGATAACGGCGGCGAGGTTCGTGCGAAGGATTTCGGGGTCGGTGAACTGCGGGCGGGACTCGAAGTCCTCTTCCGAGTAGAGCCGGATGGCGATGCCGTCCGAAACGCGCCCGCAGCGTCCGGAACGCTGGTTGGCGGAAGCCTGGGACACGCGCTCAATGGGCAGCCGCTGGACCTTGGTCCGATGCGAGTACCGGGAGATCCGGGCGGTACCGGTGTCGATGACGTACTTGATGCCGGGGACAGTGAGCGATGTTTCCGCCACGTTGGTGGCGAGGACAATGCGGCGCTTGTTGCCCGGGTGGAACACCTTGTGCTGTTCCTGCAGGCTCAGGCGCGCGAACAGGGGGAGTACTTCGGTGCCGGCCAGCCTGCGGTTGGACTGGATCCGTGCCTGCAGCGCGTCCGCCGCATCCCGGATTTCACGCTCGCCGGAGAAGAACACCAGGATGTCGCCCGGTGCCTCCTGTGCCAGTTCATCGACGGCGTCGCACACGGCGTCCAGCGGATCGCGGTCCTCCTCAAGCTCGTCATCGGAGGCTTCCTCGTCGTCTGCTTTGGGCTGGGACAGGGGGCGGTACCGGATCTCCACCGGATACGTCCGGCCGGAGACCTCGATGATGGGCGCGGGTTGGTCCGGCGTGCCGAAGTGGTTCGCGAACCGCTCGGGGTCGATCGTGGCCGACGTGATGATGACTTTCAGGTCCGGCCGTTGGGGGAGGATCCGCTTCAGGTAGCCGAGGATGAAGTCGATGTTAAGGCTGCGCTCATGGGCCTCGTCGATGATGATGGCGTTGTATTTGCGCAGCAGCTTGTCGCGCTGGATCTCGGCCAGCAGGATGCCGTCGGTCATCAGCTTGACCTTGGTTTCCTTGCTGACCTCGCCGGTGAAGCGGACCTGGAAGCCCACCTCCTGGCCGATTTCCACGCCGAGCTCCTCGGCAATACGCTCGGCCACCGTCCGGGCCGCGAGGCGCCTCGGCTGGGTGTGGCCGATGAGCCCCTTCTCGCCGAGCCCGAGTTCGAGGCACATTTTCGGGATCTGGGTGGTCTTCCCCGAGCCGGTCTCGCCGGCGATGATTGTCACCTGGTTCGCGGCGATAGCCGCCATCAGGTCCTCGCGGCGCTCGGAAACCGGCAGCTCGGCGGGATAGGAGATATGAAGAGTCATGGCTGCAGACAGTCTACTGCGGCGGGGCCGGCACCCCCGGGTTCGACTGCCTGCGGCGGTCCTCTCAGGCTGGCAGACGCTAGAAGATGCGGAGCATGTAACTGGTGCTGGGGAGGTCCAGCGCGGACCAGTCTTCGTGGGAAGCAACGGGCGGTGTGTGTCCGCGGCCGTCGCGGAGGAGGGCAGCCACGGTGGCCGCGGCGAGGAGGAGGAGCAGGATCACGATGATGGTTGCGAAGATTTCCATGCCTCCATGCTTCTCCGGCGGCGGGACATCCAACAGTGGCAGAAATGCCCAAAAAGCTAAAATTTCTGCCACACTGGAGGCATGCTGAAAACAGTGGCTGTCATCGTGGTCCCCAACTTCTCGATCTTTGAATTCGGAACCGCCTGTGAGGTTTTCGGGATTGACCGGTCAAGCCGCGGAACCGGTGTCCCTGCCTTCGATTTCCGGGTCTGCACGCCGGCACCGGGTAATGTCCGGATGAAGAACGGGCTGTCGATGAATGTCAGCCTGGGGCTTGAGGCAACGAATGATGCCGACCTGGTGATACTGGCTCCCTTCGGAAGGGACCAGGAGTTGCCGGAGAATGTGCTGGAAGCTCTGCGGTGCGCCGATGCACGCGGGGCCTGGGTCATGTCAATCTGTTCGGGAGCCTTCGGCCTTGCCCGGGCTGGCCTTCTCAACGGCCGCCGGTGCACCACGCACTGGCACTACTCCAACGACCTCGCTGAGGCCTATCCCGAGGTCCAGGTGGATGAGAACGTCCTGTACGTCCAGGACGGGAACATCATCTCCTCCGCGGGGACAGCGGCGGGCATTGACGCGTGCCTGCACCTGGTGCGGGTTGAACTGGGTGCACACGTCGCCGCTGCCATTGCCCGGGACATGGTGGTTCCGCCCCACCGTGATGGCGGGCAGGCCCAGTTCATCGACCGTCCCATGCCCACCTGCGGTTCCGCGCCCATGGAGGAACTGTTGCGGTGGATGGTGCAGAACCTGGACCGGGAACATTCCGTCAACGACCTCGCAGCCCGGGTGCACATGTCTCCCCGCACGTTTGCCCGGCGGTTCCGGTCAGAAACAGGCGCCACACCCGCAGCGTGGCTTAATTCACAGCGGGTGCTTCGGGCGCAGGAACTTCTGGAATCCACCGACCTGAACATTGACGAGGTGGCCCGGGAATCGGGCTTTGGACACCCGGTCCTGCTGCGGCACCACTTTGCCAAGGTTTTGGACACAAGCCCGCAGTCCTACCGCAGGGCGTTCCGTGGCCAGCTGGAAAGCGTCGTTTAGCCCACCCGGTGGAGCAGTGGGCCTTACTGCTGCTCCCCGGATTCCTGGTGCGCCCCGGTTTCCTGTGACGCTGCGCGGGTGCGGTCCACCAGGACACGCCATGGCCCCGTCACCGCCCGTTCCGGCAGCGCTGCCCGCCGCTCCCCGGCGCGGATCGAGTAGATGAAGCGGTCGGGCTGGTTGCCGGCAAATTCTGCTGCCGCTGCCCGGGGGGTCCTTGGTACCGCATCCCACGGGCACGCCTCCACAATGGGTTGCCACTGGTTTAACGCGGCTTTGGACCGGGCGTCCACGGTCCAAAGCCGCGTCATGGCGGCTATTCCGCCGGTGCGTTCCACGCTGATCTTCATGGCCAGGTCCCTGGGCTTCCCTCCAGCCTGGCGGTGTGAAGTCCGTTGACCAGGCATCCCCTACAGCTTGACCTTCACAGTTTCCCACGCGTTCCGGACGGCGTCATGTTCTTTCGAACCGGATCCGAAGAGCTCCTCGGCGCTCGCAGCCGTGGCCCTGGCGAAGACGCTGAAAGTTGCTGTGGTGGGAAGGGATCCCCCAATCAGGGTTTCGTACCAGATGCGGCCGGGGGAGTCCCAGGCATTTCCGCCGAGCGCCTCCGCCACCAGGTAGAAGGCGCGGTTGGGGATGCCGGAGTTGATGTGGACGCCGCCGTTATCGGCGCTGGTACGGACATATGAGTCCATGGAGTCCGGCTGGGGATCCTTGCCCAGCACGTCGTCGTCGTACGCCGTGCCCGGAGCCTTCATGGACCGCAGGGCGCTGCCTTCCACTTCCGCGGTGAAGAGTCCTTCGCCGATGAGCCAGCTGGCTTCGGCGGTGGACTGGTTCTTGACGTACTGTTCCACCAGGGCGCCAAAAACGTCGGACATCGATTCATTCAGGGCACCCGCCTGGTTCCGGTAGGCGAGAGCCGCGGAGTACTGGGTGACGCCATGGGCGAGTTCGTGCCCGATTACGCTCAGAGATGCCGTGAAGCGTTCGAAGACCTCGCCGTCGCCATCGCCAAACACCATTTGGGTGCCGTCCCAGAACGCATTGTCGTAAAGGTTTCCGAAGTGAACTGTGGCGTCCAGCTGCAGACCCTGCCCGTCAATGGAGTTCCTGCCGAAAACATCGGCGTAGAGGCGGTGGGTGTGCCCCAGTCCGTCGTAGGCTTCATCAGCGGCCGTGTCTCCGGTGGCCGGATCGCCTTCCTTGCGCACGAGCTTTCCGGGAAGGGATTCGGCACCCCCTGCGTCGTAAATGGAGCGCTTGGGAGGTTCGGGTTTCACTTGCCGTGCACCGGAAAGGACGTCCGGCATGGCCTGGGTCCTGGACGCCTGGACCGACCCGACGTGGCCGAGTGCCTCCCTGGCAGCCCTTGCTGCGGCAGAAAACTCCGGAGCATCCTGCCTGGCGAGCCGCCGCAGCAGGTATGGCGGGACGATGGAACAGAACTGAACGTGCATGACATACCCCCTCAACTAGGTGGATTCAGGCTACGAGGAGGCACTGACAATCGGTTGGAGGCGCACGAGGCGCCAGTCGCGCGGGTACTTGTGCAGCAGAGTACGACGGCGGTCCGGGGCGGTCTCGGGGAACTTCGCCCCGGGCGCTCCAAGGCTTGCAAGGGAGGAACCGGCAGCAACCGCATCCTAGGGCTGCGTTCCGGGCGGAACTCAAAATGTCAGTGCCTCCACTGATGATGTTGCTATGGGAATTAGCACGGCGGGGACGGGGATGGAGGCTATCTGTGCCACCGTTGCTGCTCTCGCCGCGCTTGATGCCGAGGACGCTGCTCTCGCATCTGCCGGTGCTTCGGCTGTGGCCGGGGACGGGGTTGATGTGCTGCAGCGGGCGTACGAGATCCGTCTCGAACGCCTGGGCGTGACAAAGAAATTGCAGGCCCAGCTTTCGGCGCTTCAGGCGCGGGACGCGTCCGGGGCCATGGACCTGCAGCACGCGATGATCCCGCCGGACGCGCCCCTGCACGAGCGGACCTATACCGAGATGTCGACGGTGGAGGAGATCGCCGGGATCCTGACCATCAGTTCCGGGGCCGCGTCCGCGTTCGTAACCCAGTCCCGCCAGGTCTGTGCGCTGCCGCGGGTGGTGGATGCCCTGTCGGCTGGGACCCTGTCCTGGCAGCAGGCACGGATTTTCGCTGACGAAACCGAGGCCCTGGACCAGCCTGCTGCGGCCGCTTTGGTGGAGCATTTCCTTGACGCGGACGCGCCCAACCCCGCCCGTGGCTGCCCGGCATCGGAGCTGGTGCCCGCCCGGCTGCGGGCAAAGGTGCGGGGCTGGCGGGAACGCCACCACCCCGAATCGATCGAACAACGCCACCGCAAGTCCGCGGCGGACCGGCGGGTGGAGTACACCCCGGACCGGGACGGGATGGCCTGGATCTCCGCCTACCTGCGCGCCGACCAGGCGCTGGCGATCAGCAACGGCCTCACTGCCACCGCCAGGACGCTGCAGGGACCCAACGAACCCCGCACCCTCACCCAGCTAAAAACCGACGTCTTCGCTGCAAGGCTCCTTTCAAACCGGACAGCCACCGCTTTGGACCCAACCGCCGCCGGCAGCATCCCGACCCATGAGCTGGACGATGTGATCGGGCTGGCCACCTTCGGAGGCTCCGACGAACCCACAGCAGGGTTCAACAGCTTCGATGCCGCCCCACATGACAGTGACCGTCCGGGGCTGGCTGAACCGGTCTTGAGCGGAACCTCCACGGACCCGGATGCCGGCAGGGTCCCCAGGCCCCGCGCCGAGGTTCTTGTCACCGTCCCGGTGTTCGCGCTCCTTGGCCTCACGGACGAGCCCGCAGAACTCGACGGCTACGGACCCATCCCGGCCTCGATGGCCCGTGAACTCCTCGCCGGCGGCGCCGAATCCTTCCGTAGAGTCCTGCTTGACCCCCGCGACGGGACGCCTCTGGAGATTGGCCGCACCAGTTACCGCCTCGCCAAAGCGATGAAAAGGACGTTGCAGCTGCGGGACGGCAAATGCGTCTTTCCCGGCTGCAGCAACAACTCCCTCGACAACGACACCGACCACCTCACAGCCTGGCAGCACGGCGGAACCACCGGCATCAGCAACCTGGCACAACTCTGCCCTCGGCACCACCGTTTGAAACACAACAGCAGGTGGCAACCCACCGCCGCGACCAAGGACGAACCACCCGGCTGGACCTCACCCACCGGCCGCCACTACACAGCCGAACAACCCGACCGCCAACCACCGAAGTGGCCAGCTGGTATGGGGATGCCGGAGGCGGACCAACCCCGGGCGGGACAGGGTTCAGAAACTGGCGATCCGGACACAGGGTTCGACGCAGGAGCAGCCGCAGCACCCTGGCCCGATCCTGCATGGCCCGATCCTGCGTGGTTCGAATCGGCACCGCCCTATCTGGAGCCTTCAGGCGACGAACCCGAAGATGAAAACCTCATCGACGCCAACGAATTCGAACCCGACGACCCCGTATGGGAAGCCTTCTACGCCAAACCCTTCAACCTGCCACCCGACCCACAACCGGACTGGGCGTCGTTGCCGTCGTAGCCCTTGAGTCGCTGCCGTCGTAAGCCCTCAAGGGCGGTCGGCGAATTCTGCCCGGCGCGTTCGTTCACGCTCGCCGGCAGGGGCAACAAAAAAGCAGCCCGGTCAAATGACCGGGCTGCTTCTCAGATGGTGCCCTCGGTAGGATTCGAACCTACGGCCTTCTGCTCCGGAGGCAGACGCTCTATCCCCTGAGCTACGAGGGCAATCCGGATTTCCTGCCGTTCCCGGCGGGACGTCCTAGAGCTTAGCAGGTAGGTGGCCCACAAGGGAAAACCGCGCCCCGCGCGCCGGAATTAGGAGCGCCTTCGCTCCGTCCACTGCGCTTCCGGCGCCGCTCCGTCTACTGCGCTTCCGGTGCCGCTCCGCATGCGCGGCTCCGGAATCAGTACCCCGCGAACGAGTCCACGTGCACGCGGGCTGCTCCTGCCTTCCGTGCAGCACGGCGCAGTGAGGCAACACTGGCGGGCGAGCCGGAAATGTAGACGATGCGTTTGCCGATATCCGGAACCAGCCCCCTAAGGGCGCCAGCGTCCAGCCGTGAACCGTCCCCCGGAACGGCGGCAAAACCCGACGGCGGCTGTGAGCCGTCCGCCAGCCGCACCAGCACCCGAACACCAGAGGCCCGAAGTTCGTCGGCGTAGGCAACCTCGTCGGTGGTGCGGGCCAGGAGGAGCAGGATGGCGTCGCGCTCCCGCAGCTCGCCCGAGGCCAGATGCGACAGGTACGGGGTGATCCCAATACCGGCGGCAATGAGCAGCACCGGCTTGCCGGGATCGCGGGGAAGCACGAAGTCACCGCCAACAGAGGTGGCAGTCAGCTCATCGCCCGGCTGCAGCCCAAGCAGCACCCTCTTGGCGGCGGACAACGGTTCTGCCGTTCGGACACCGAATTTCACCATACGGTCCGTGGGTGAACCGGTCATGCTGAACACGCGGCGCCGGCCCCTCCCGTCGGACTTGGCATGCGGCAGATCAAGTTCCATGTACTGTCCCGGCAGGAACCGCACGGGCCTGGCCGGCTCGAAGGAGAATTCAGTCGTACTCGGCGTCAGGGGCCTGGTGCCTGCAAAGCGCAGCTTGACGCCGCCGCGCTGGCTCACCAAAAAGGCCAGGAGGTTGCCCAGCAGCAGTGCGGCCTCCGGGGAGTTGGCAATGAATCCCAGGTTGTAGGGCACCGCAAACACCACGCCAACGACGGCGGCCAGCACCAGTTGCTGCCACCGTCGCGGTGGGAGCGTGAGCGGTTCGGTGAGCATAAAGCCCACAAAAAACAGCACCGGGCGTTGCGCAAGTGCTTGGTAGGCGCCCATGCCGGCGGTCATGCCCGCCCGCAGCAGCTCAATAGTGATGATGGACGTGGAAACCAGGGTGAACACGGATGCCATCAGGAACTTGCGCGTCCGGTAAAGCACCAGGAGGATGCCTGGGACCAGCAGCCAAAGCATCGCCGGCGTGGCCGCCCACCATGTGGCGATGTTCAATCCGGTCAACCCCGTGACAAAGGCGCCGAGGGCAGCCGGGTTGAAGATGTGCCGTCCCCGCCACGCCAGCGCATATTTCGACGCAGATGCCAGCACACACGCCAACGCCACACCGGCGACATCCATGATCTGGAAGGAGGGCCAGAAGAGGAAGTACAGCAGCAGCCCGGTGATGAGTGACGACTCGGAGTGCGGGCGTACCCGGAACAGCGCCGCCAGGGCCCGGTTGGAGGCGTAGGTAAGGCCAAGGCACAAGGCCAGGTGCGCAAGCATCGCGGGGATCCCGAACGTCAGCCAGCCGAGCACATTCAGCAGGAGGCTGTACGCGGCAAGGGCGGCAAGGACCACCAGGATGAGGCGGTACATGGTGTACCGGCCCAGCAGGGTATCCAAACGTCCCGCCGTTGAGGACGCGGGACCGGCGGCGGGAGTCCCGGTCTTGCTCATGTGCACGCCTGGCTCATGTGAACAAAGTCCCTTCGAATTCAGCCGAATAGGCGGCGCTGCCGTCCGAGAAGACCGTCAGCCATGAAAAGTCGAACGTTTCCTCGAGCGTACTGCCGGGAACGAAGAACAACGCGGTGGCCAGGGCGTCCGCAACCACGGCCTTTTCAGCGAGGGCCCACGTGGCGACGGCGGTGCGCACCGGCTGACCGGTGGTCCCGTCCAGGACGTGGTGCAAACCGTCTCCCCACGCCCGGCGGTTTGCCGCGGAAGCGCAGAGCGAGCGTCCCTTCAGCGGCACGACCCCTATGGCCTGCGCGGGATTGTAAGGATGTTCCAGGGCCACGTCGACGGATTGGGGGCCATGCGCCAGAAGGTCGCCGCTGCCGTCAATGACATATGACTCAATGCCTTCGGCGGCCAGCTCGCCGGCCAGGAGGTCCACCAGCAGGCCCTTCCCCGCGGCACCGACGTCCAGGACCACCGGAGCGGTGGTGGTGATTGATGTCCCGTTCCAGTCGAGGACCTCGTCCCAGGCCGGCGGCGGCAGCGCCGCGCCGGCCGGCCTCAACGAATATGCGACGTCGTACCCCAGCCGCTCCAGGCTGGCGCCGACGAGAGGAGTCATGGCGCCGCCGGAGACCCTGTACAGGGTCCGGTACAGCTCCCCAAGCGGGCCGGCCTCGGCGGGGAAGCAGTAGCGGCCCGGACGGCGGGACATGATGCCCACCAGCGAATCGCCACGGAAACGGGACCAGTCGGCGTCGAACTTTTCAACCCGATGCAAAAGGCGCTGGTGCAGGGAAGGCGCAAGGGGGTGCGGCGTGGAGATGACCCACTTCGTGCCGATCCCCTCGAACGAAAAATCCTCCCAGTTCCCGCCCCGCACCGGCTACTGCGCCTCAGACTTGATCTGCTCCACGGCCTTGTTGAAGCCACCGCTGGTCAGGGACGAGCCGGCCACTTTCGAGACGTTGAGGTCGTCGATGTTCTTGCCCACGACCTGCGCGGCGATCCCACCGGCGAACTCGCCCTGGAACTTGCGGGTATTCGGGTTGGACGGATGCTGGGTGATCTGGACGTCCGTCACGGTGCCGGACGCAAGGGTCAGCTGCACACCCACGGTTTCGGTGCCGTTGGGGGACACGTACGTTCCGTCCGCGCTGTACGTCCCGTCCTTGTATGCGGAGCCGCTGCCGGCCAGTGCGGAAGAGTCCGACGACGGCGCGGCGGCTGAGGATCCCCCGGTGCTGGTTGCGGCGGGGCCGGGGCTGTCCTGGCCGGCGGAGGGGGCGCAGCCGGCCACGGTTCCGGCCAGGGACAGGCCGGCGATGCCGGCATATACGCTCTTGCTCACCAAGCTTTTGCTTACTGTGCTTTTGCTGGCTGGGCTTGTGCTTGCACGGGGTCTCATCCAGGCTCGTTTCGTCGTAGGTGCTCAGGTTCCAGGAACATGGTTACGGTGTTGTCAACGTTGAATCCACACTATTGGTTCAACACTGTGCCCTTGTTGGAATTTCCCTGTGTCCGGCCTGTGCGGCGGCGCCCCCGGCCGGAGGCCGTCAAATTCTTTGGTGCCACCGGGCCCCCGGTAGGCTAGAGGGGTGACTCCCGAAGAACTTTCCCTCGCCATATCCGCCTGCCTGAAGGATGCCGTCTCCGCCGGTCAGATTGCCCTTGCAGCATCAGCTATTCCTGATGAGGTACGCGTGGAGCGACCCAAGAACCGGGACCATGGGGACTGGGCCACCAACATCGCCCTCCAGCTTGCCAAGCAGGCCGGCACCAACCCCCGCGAATTCGCCACCGTGCTGAGCGCCCACCTCAAGACGATCGAAGGCGTCGCCGCCGTCGACATCGCAGGGCCAGGCTTCCTGAACATCACCGTCGACGCCGCCACCGCCGGCGCCCTCGCCAAGGTGATCGTGGAAGCCGGGACCGCATACGGCACCAACTCCGCGCTAGCCGGCCGCACCGTGAACATGGAGTTTGTTTCCGCGAACCCCACGGGCCCCCTGCACATCGGACACACCCGCTGGGCGGCGCTCGGCGATTCGATCGCCCGCGTCCTGCGCGCTTCAGGTGCGGACGTCACGGCCGAGTACTACATCAACGACGCCGGTTCGCAGATGAACACCTTCGCAAACTCGGTGTACTCGCGCCTGCACGGCCTCCCTGTTCCCGAAGGCGGCTACCCGGGCCAGTACATCGCAGACCTTGGGCACGAAGTCCTGGCTGCGCACCCGGACATCCGCGAGCTGACCGAGGTGGCCGCGCTGCCGGTCATCCGCGCCGCCGCCTATGAGGCCCAGATGAAGGACATCAAGGCCACGCTTGCCGACTTCGGCGTCGCGTTCGACGTGTTCTTTTCCGAGCAGGAACTGCACGACGCCGGCGCCATAGAAAGTGCCGTGGCGCGCCTCCGCGAGCAGGGCCACGTGTACGACGACGGCGGCGCCGTCTGGCTGCGCACCACCGACTTCGGTGACGACAAGGACCGCGTCATGATCCGCGCCAACGGCGAGCCCACCTACTTCGCCGCCGACGCCGCCTACTACCTGTCCAAGAAGGACCGGGGCTTCACCGAGAAGATCTACCTGCTCGGTGCCGACCACCACGGCTACATCAACCGGCTCAAAGCCATCGCCGCCGCTGCCGGCGACGATCCCGAAAAGAACATCGAAGTCCTGATTGGCCAGCTGGTCTCCGTGAACGGCGCCAAGCTGTCCAAGCGTGCCGGCAACATCATCGAGCTCAAGGACCTCATCGAATGGCTGGGCAAGGACGCCGTCCGGTACTCGCTGGCACGGTTCCCGGCCGACTCGCCGCTGACGCTTGACCCGGAGCTGCTGAAGAAGCACAGCAACGAAAATCCGGTGTTCTATGTCCAGTACGCGCATGCCCGCTCCCGCGGCGCTGCACGCAACGCCGTGGCCGCAGGAGTGGATCGTTCCGCGTTCGACGCCTCGGTCCTGGACCATGCCACGGAAAACGAGCTGCTGTCCCACCTGGGCAGCTACCCCTCCATCGTCGCCAAGGCTGCGGAGCTGCGTGAACCGCACCGGGTGGCCCGCCACCTCGAAGTGATCGCCGGCGCCTACCACCGCTGGTACGACGCCTGCCGTGTGGCGCCCATGGGGGACGAGCCCGTGACGGACACCAACCGCACACGGCTGTGGCTGAACGACGCCACCAGCCAGGTACTGGCCAACGGCCTCGACCTCCTTGGCGTTTCCGCGCCGGAACGGATGTAACCCGATGTCTGTAGAAACCGGAAGCAGCGCGTCGCCGCTTGCACCGGAGTGGCTTTCCGTTCCGGCGGACCTGAACGCACTCCAGGAACCCATGTGGGCGGGCAGCGTTGAACGTAACGACGCCGGCGCCATCACCGTGGGTGGCGTCACCGTCCAGGAGCTCAAGGAGCAGTTCGGAACCCCGCTCTTCGTGATGGACGAGGCGGATTTCCGTGCCCGGGCGCGGGCGTTCAAGGACTCCTTCGACGCAGCCTTTGCCGACATCTGCGGTGGCGTGGACGTCTACTACGCCGGAAAGTCGTTCCTGTGCACGGCAGTGGTGAAGTGGGTTGACGAGGAAGGGCTGCGGCTGGATACGGCCTCCGGCGGCGAACTCGCCGTCGCCGCCCGCGCCGGGATCGCGGGGGAGCGAGTCGCCCTGCACGGCAACAACAAGTCCGACGCCGAGATCAACCGGGCACTGGACATGGGACTGGGCCGCATCGTGGTGGACAGCCTGGACGAACTGGTCCGCGTCGGCGACATCGCCAGGGCACGCGGCGTACAGGCAAAGGTCATGCTGCGCCTGACGCCCGGCGTGCACGCGCACACGCACGAGTTCATCGCCACCGCCCACGAAGACCAGAAGTTTGGCCTCTCCATGGCAGCGGACACCACCGACCAGGCCGGGCTTTCCGCTGCCGAGGAAGCGGTGGCGGCGGCATCGGCCCACCCCGGCATCGAACTCCTCGGCCTGCATTGCCATATCGGTTCCCAGATTTTCGAACCGGACGGGTTCGCGCTGGCTGCGGAGAAGCTGCTGCGTTTCCTGGCAGCCATGCAGGAAAAATACTCCATCATCATGCCGGAGCTCGACCTCGGCGGAGGCTACGGGATCGCCTACACCCCGGTGGACACCCCGCGCCCCGCAGCCGACATCGCGACGGCGATGGCCGCCGTCGTGCGTTCCACCTGCGCCGAACTGGGCATAGACTCCCCGCGTATCTCCATCGAGCCGGGCCGCGCCATCGTTGGCAGCACGACGTTCACCCTGTACGAAGTGGGCACGCTGAAGACGGTACGCGTCGATGCTCCGGCCGGAAACACCGCGGGTGACGGGGCTAACAACGTTACGTATGCCCGCCGCTATGTGTCAGTGGACGGCGGCATGAGCGACAACGCCCGCCCGGTGCTCTACGACGCGGATTACTCGGCGGTTCTGGCATCGCGTATGTCTGCCGCGGCTCCGCAGCTGTCCCGCGTAGTGGGCAAACATTGCGAGAGCGGCGACATAGTTGTTAGAGATGTATATCTGCCCGAGGACGTGGCAGCCGGTGATCTGCTTGCCGTACCGGGAACCGGCGCCTACTGCTGGGCCCTCTCGAGCAACTACAACTATCTGGCCCGGCCGGGCGTTGTCGCGGTGCGCGACGGATCTTCCCGGCTGATTGTCCGCGGGGAAACCGAAGAAGATCTGCTGAACCGCGACATGGGAGCCTGAAGTGACGGAAATGCGAACCCTGAAAGTGGCCCTGCTGGGCTGTGGCAACGTTGGGGCCCAGGTTGCGCGGATCCTCATTGAGGACGCCGACGCCCTTGCCGCCCGCACCGGAGCCCGGCTGCAGCTGAGCGGCATCGCCGTGCGCAACGTCAACGCCCCCCGCGACGTTGAGCTGCCGCAGGAACTGTTCACCACCGACGCCGACACCCTGGTCAAGGACGCCGACCTGGTCATCGAACTGATGGGCGGCATCGAGCCCGCCCGGTCGCTGATCGTCACCGCGGTCCGCAACGGTGCTTGCGTGGTCACCGGCAACAAGGCGCTGCTCGCCCAGGACGGCCCCACCCTTTACGAGGAAGCGGACAAGGCGGGTGTCCAGCTCTCCTACGAGGCCGCCGTCGCCGGCGCCATCCCTATCCTGCGCCCCATCCGCGACAGTCTCTCCGGTGACCGGATCACCCGCGTACTGGGCATCGTTAACGGCACCACCAACTTCATCCTCGACCAGATGGACTCCACCGGGGCCCAGTTCGCCGACGCGCTGGCCGAAGCCCAGCGCCTCGGCTACGCGGAAGCGGACCCGACCGCCGACGTCGAAGGCCATGACGCCGCCGCGAAGGCCGCCATCCTGGCGTCGCTGTCCTTCCACACCCGGTTCGGGCTCGAGAACGTGCACTGCGAAGGCATCACCTCCGTCACGGCCGCCGACATCGCCGCGGCAAAAGACGCGGGCTTCGTCATCAAGCTGTTGGCCATCGCCGAGAAGCTGAATGATGCCGACGGCAAGGAAGGCGTGAACGTCCGCGTGCACCCCACCCTCCTGCCGCGCGAGCACCCGCTGGCGGCGGTCCACGGCGCCTTCAACGCCGTCTTCGTCGAGGCGGAAAACGCCGGCGAGCTGATGTTCTACGGCCAGGGTGCCGGCGGAACCCCGACGGCGTCGGCCGTCCTGGGCGATCTCGTGTCGGCTGCCCGCCGCCTGGTCCTCGGCGGCCCCGGCCGCACCGAGACCACAACCGGCCACGTCCCGGCGCTGCCCATCGACGCCGCGGTCACCAGCTACTACATCGGGCTCGACGTTGCCGACCAGCCCGGCGTCCTGGCCAAAATCGCGCAGTTGTTCGCCGAACACGGCGTCTCCATCGAAATCATGCGGCAGACCATCCACCGCGACGCGGAGTCCAACGTGGAATCCGCCGAACTGCGGATCGTCACCCACCGCGCGTCCGAGGCCGCCCTCGCGGCCACCGTCGAGGCCGTGAAGCGCCTGGACGTCATCAACTCAGTTACATCCGTTCTGCGGGTAGAAGGAGTCTAAGTGGCTCACCAATGGCGCGGTGTCATCCGCGAATACGCTGACCGCCTGCCCGTCACGGAATCCACGCGGGTCATCACCCTCGGCGAAGGCGGCACACCCCTGGTGCACGCACAGAAGCTCTCCGAGCTCACCGGCTCCCAGGTCTACCTCAAGGTGGAGGGCATGAACCCCACCGGCTCGTTCAAGGACCGCGGCATGACCATGGCGATGACCGCCGCCGTGGAAGCCGGAGCCAAGGCCGTGGTGTGCGCCTCCACCGGCAACACCTCCGCCTCGGCCGCCGCGTACGCCACCGCCGCCGGCCTGAAGTGCGCCGTCCTGGTTCCCGAGGGCAAGATCTCCATGGGCAAGCTCAGCCAGGCCATCGCGCATGGTGCCACGCTGCTGCAGGTGGACGGCAACTTCGACAACTGCCTGGACATCGCCCGGAAGCTGGGGGAGTCCTATCCGGTATTCCTGGTCAACTCGGTCAACCCCGCCCGCATCCAGGGCCAGAAGACCGGGGCCTTCGAGGTCGTTGACGCCCTGGGCGACGCCCCGGACATCCACGTTCTTCCCGTGGGTAACGCCGGCAACATCACCGCGTACTGGAAGGGCTACAAGGAGTACTCCGCTCCGTTCGAGTCCGCCACCGCCGGCACCCTTCCCGCCGTCTCCACAAAAACTCCCGCCATGTGGGGCTTCCAGGCAGCCGGTGCGGCCCCGTTCGTCGCCGGCCACCCCATCACCGAACCCGACACGATCGCCACCGCCATCCGGATCGGCAACCCTGCTTCCTGGGACGGTGCCGTGGGCGCCCGCGAAGAGTCCGGCGGCCTGATCGACGCCGTCACCGACGAGCAGATCCTCAACGCGCACCGCTGGCTGTCCTCCAAGGAGGGCGTTTTTGTGGAGCCGGGTTCCGCCGCGGGTGTGGCCGGCCTGCTCAAGAAGCACGCTGCCGGCGAGGTCCCGTCCGGAAAGACGATTGTCATCACGGTGACCGGCCACGGACTCAAGGACCCGCAGTGGGCCCTCCGCACCGAAGACGGCAGCGACGTCCAGCCCGTCAAGGTGCCCAACGACGTCGTCACCGTAGCCGCAGAACTGGGACTGGAAGAAAAATAGCCTTGGACACCACCTCGCAGGCCACCGTCGGACTGCAACTCATCGAAGCCGGCCAGCGCGTCACCGTGCGGGTTCCCGCCACTACGGCAAACCTTGGCCCCGGCTACGACAGCCTCGGCCTGGCCCTGGCGCTGCACGACACCCTGACCGTGGAAAGCCTGGACACGGACGAACTTGAGTTCGACCTCCGCGGCGAGGGCGCAGATACGCTCCCGCGGGATGCCAGCCACCTGGTCATCCGTGCCATGGACGTTGCCTTCGAGCGCCTGGGCTTCCGCCACGGCGGCTTGCGGATCACTGCCGAGAACGTCAACCCCCATGGCCGCGGCCTGGGGTCGTCGGCTTCCGCTGTGGTGGCCGCCGTGTCCGCGGCCAACGCCATGGTGCCTGCCGAAAACCAGCGCGGCCGCGACTGGATCCTGCAGCTGACCAGCGAGCTGGAGGGCCACCCGGACAACGTCGCTCCCGCCATTTTCGGCGGACTGGCGCTGTCATGGCAGGACAGTGACCAGTACAGCAGCACCAGCGCCACGGTTGTCGGGTCCGTCATCCCGATCGTCGCGGTCCCGGACTACGAACTTTCCACCGAGGCCGCCCGGGCCCTGCTTCCGGCATCGGTCGGCCACCACGCGGCCGCCATGAACTCCGGCCGCGCCGCGCTGTTGATCCACGCACTGACACAGAAGCCCGAATTCCTCCTGGCCGGCACCGAAGACTACCTTCACCAGAGCTACCGCGCCGAAGCCATGCGGCCCAGCGCCGCCCTGATCGCGGCGCTGCGCAGTGCAGGCCATGCCGGAGTCGTTTCCGGGGCCGGGCCCACCGTCCTGGTACTGGCCAACGGAGAAGAGGAAGCCGCCCGGGCGCTCGAATTCATCAGGTCGTTCACCGAGGCCAACACGCCGGACGTTGCCTGGCGGGTGCTGAAGCTGGCAGTGGACGTTGAAGGTGCTAAGGTGGACTTGCACCGGCGGTAATTCCGCCTATCTGATCTGCTCCTGCATTCAGTTGCTCTTTGATCTCCTACTGCGAATGCATTCCGGTGCCGCCTGCTTGGTCTGACGCAGGAAACTGCAGCATCCAACTGCCCCCCAAACGTCAGCCGGCGTCCCGCTATGGGCGGGGCGCAAGGTGAATCAGTATCCGGCCCTGCTGGCCGAAATCCAACCGGCAAGGCCGAAATCCCGGCTGCAGATCTGAACTGCAGCCCAGATCAAATCATCGCGCCCAGCTCCCAGTCTGGACGCCGTCGAGGGGGAAGGATCCTTCGTGACCGAAACCACTGAGCTGTCACCAGCTGTGGACATAGCATCTCCAGCCGCCGAAGCGCCGGCAGCACCCGCCAAGAGCAGCGGCCTTGCCGGCCTTAAGCTCGCGCAGCTGCAGGCCCTGGCCAGCCAGCTGGGTATTTCCGGCGGTTCCCGCATGCGCAAGGGAGACCTGGTCTCGGCCATCTCCGCCCATCGCGCCGGCACCCCGGCCACCAAGGCTCCGGCCAGGACCGCGGAAAAGGCCAGCCAGAGCGTCGCCGCTCCGGTAGAAGCCGCTCCTGCTGCTCCTGCCACAGAGGCGCCCGCGGCCGAAGCAACCGCCGCCGAGCCCACACGTGCCCGCGGCCGTGGCCGCAGCCGCCGCGCGGTCAGCGACGGTGTGGTTACCCCGGCAGCAACCGAAGCAGCTGCCGAGGCACCGGCAGCGGCCTCTCCGGTGGAAGCCCCTGCCGCACCGGAAGCCGCCGAAACGGAAGCCGCTCCCGAGCGCCGCCAGCCGCGCACCCGCAACCGCCGCCGCGGCGAAGCAGCCGTGCAGGAGGCCCCTGCGGAAGCCCCCGCCGAGCAGCCGGCACAGGAACAGGCAGGCAGCGACCACCGCGCCGCCGAACAGCGCCAGGCAGAACAGCGCACCGCAGAACAGCGTGCCGAGGCACCTGCTGCTGAAGCAGCCGACGCCGGCCAGCGCACTGACCGCCGTGAAGGCCGCACCCGCGGTGGCCGCGACGCCGCGCGCGATAACGAGGGCAGCCGCGACGCAGGCCAGCGCGACGGCGGCCGGGACAACCGCCGCGACGACCGCGATGAGGATGCTGACGGCGGCAGCCGCCGCAACCGGCGCAACCGCCGCGACCGGAACGACCGCTCCGGCGGCCAGGACCGCGACGGCTCCCGCAATGAGCGTTTCCGTGACCGCAACGACCGCCGTCGTGGGCGCTCCCAGGGCCCGGACGTCGACGACGTCGAGATCACCGAGGACGACGTCCTGCTGCCCGTCGCCGGCATCCTGGACGTCCTGGAGAACTACGCGTTCATCCGCACCTCCGGCTACCTGCCCGGCCCCAACGACGTCTACGTCTCACTGGCCCAGGTCAAGAAGTACAACCTGCGCAAGGGTGACGCCGTCGTCGGCGCCATCCGGGCACCCCGCGAGGGCGAAGACCGCAACCAGCAGTCCAACCGCCAGAAGTTCAACGCTCTCGTCCGCGTCACCTCGGTGAACGGCAAGACCGCCGAGGAACTGAAGGACCGCGTCGAATTCGCCAAGCTGGTTCCGCTCTACCCGTCTGAGCGCCTGCGCCTGGAGACCGATCCCAAGAAGATCGGCCCCCGCGTCATCGACCTCGTGGCACCCATCGGCAAGGGCCAGCGCGGCCTGATCGTTTCCCCGCCCAAGGCCGGCAAGACGCTCATCCTGCAGTCCATCGCGAACGCCATCACCACCAACAACCCTGAGGTCCACCTCATGATGGTGCTGGTCGACGAACGCCCCGAAGAAGTCACGGACATGCAGCGCACCGTCAAGGGCGAGGTCATTGCCTCCACCTTCGACCGTCCCGCCGACGACCACACCACGGTTGCCGAACTGTCCATCGAGCGCGCCAAGCGCCTGGTGGAAATGGGCATGGACGTGGTGGTCCTCCTGGATTCCATGACCCGCCTGGGCCGCGCCTACAACCTGGCAGCACCGGCCTCCGGCCGAATCCTGTCCGGTGGTGTGGACTCCGCAGCCCTCTACCCGCCCAAGCGCTTCTTCGGCGCCGCCCGCAACATCGAAAACGGCGGCTCGCTCACCATCCTGGCCACCGCCCTCGTGGAGACCGGTTCCAAGATGGACGAGGTCATCTTCGAAGAGTTCAAGGGCACCGGCAACATGGAACTGCGCCTGTCCCGCCAGCTGGCAGACAAGCGCATCTTCCCCGCTGTGGACGTCAACGCCTCCGGCACCCGCCGCGAAGAGAACCTGCTCTCGCCCGAGGAAGTCAAGATCATGTGGAAGCTGCGCCGTGTCCTCTCCGGACTCGAAACCCAGCAGAGCCTTGAACTGCTCACCAACAAGATCCGGGAAACCCAGAGCAACGTCGAGTTCCTCATGCAGGTCCAGAAGACGACGCTTGGTGCGAAGTCGGATAACGACAAGTAGCTGAGTTACAGGGGTGGGGCCGTCGCATATTTTTGCCGGCCCCGCCCCTTCGCGTTGCGGCTGACATACTGCGTACGTCAGCCGCAACGCTCCGACAGGCCCGATGCCACTCCCTGGCCGGCAAAAATATACGACGGCGGCCGCACGTCACCTGCCGCTGAATGCGTCATTAGACTTGTACAAGTCGAAAGAGGTTTGAGAATGTTTGAGTCCGTACAGGGCCTGCTTGATGAGCATGATTCCATTCAGGCGCAGCTGGGGGATCCTGCTGTCTACGCCGACCAGCGGCTTGCCCGGAAGCTCGGGCGGCGGTCGGCTCAGCTGAACGGCATCGTCGAGGCTTACCACCGGTGGGAGGGACTGCGGGATGACCTCGCCGCTGCCAGGGAGATGGCAGCCGAGGATCCGGAATTCGCCGCCGAGGTTCCTGAACTGGAGGCTTCCCTCGAAGCTGCCGCGGCCAGGCTGCGCCGGCTGCTGATTCCCCGCGACCCGGACGATGCCCGCAACGTGATCCTGGAGGTCAAGGGCGGCGAAGGCGGCGACGAAGCCGCCCTGTTCGCCGGCGACCTCCTGCGCATGTACACCCGCTACGCCGAGTCGCGCGGCTGGAAGACCGAGATCATCTCGGCCACCGAATCCGACCTGGGCGGCTACAAGGACGTCCAGGTGGCCGTCAAGGGCAACTCGAACGACCCCGCAGAAGGTGTTTACGCCCGCCTGAAGTTCGAAGGCGGCGTGCACCGCGTGCAGCGGGTTCCCGTCACCGAGTCGCAGGGCCGCATCCACACCTCCGCGGCCGGCGTCCTGGTCCTTCCCGAAGTGGACGAACCCGAAGAGCTGGAAATCAACCAGAACGACCTCAAGATCGACGTCTACCGGTCGTCCGGTCCCGGCGGCCAGTCCGTGAACACCACCGACTCAGCCGTCCGCATCACCCACCTGCCCACGGGCATCGTGGTGGCCATGCAGAACGAAAAGTCACAGCTGCAGAACCGCGAAGCCGGCATGCGTGTGCTCCGGGCCCGCATCCTGGCGCACCAGCAGGAGCAGATCGACGCCGCCAACTCCGAGCAGCGGAAGTCCCAGATCCGCACCATGGACCGCTCCGAGCGCATCCGCACCTACAACTACCCCGAGAACCGCATCGCGGACCACCGGACCGGCTACAAGGCATACAACCTTGACCAGGTCATGAACGGCGACCTCGAGCCCGTCATCCAGTCCGCCATCGAGATGGATGAACAGGCGCGCCTGGACGCCCTGGGCGAGTAGTCCCTGGCACCCATGACCATCGGGCCGGGCCAGTCCCTCGCGGAAGCCGTCAGCGAGGCCACCGCAATCCTGGGCGATGCAGGCGTGCCCAGCCCCCGGGTAGATGCCGAGCTGCTCGCGGACCACATCCTGAACGTCGGGCTGGGCCGGCTGCGCGCACTCATGCTGGGTGACACGCCGGCTCCCGAAGGATACGCCGAGCTCGTTGCGGAACGGGCCGGCAGGGTACCGCTGCAGCACATCACCGGGGTCGCGCACTTCCGGTACCTGGAACTCGCGGTCGGGCCGGGGGTGTTCATTCCACGGCCCGAAACGGAGTCTGTGGTCCAGCTGGTCATCGACCACCTCAGAGGCGTGGCGTCTCCCCGGGTGGTGGACCTGGGCACCGGATCGGGAGCGATCGCCGGATCCATAGCGCACGAAGTGCCCGGCGCCGAGGTCCACGCCGTCGAGTACAGTCCCTTCGCCCACGCCTGGGCGGCGAAAAACCTGGCGCCCCTTGGTGTCCGCCTTGTCCTGGGGGACCTGCGCGACGCCCTGCCGGAGCTCAACGGAACGTTCGACGTCGTGGTGTCCAACCCGCCGTACATTCCCGCCGAAGCCATCCCCAACGAGCCCGAAGTAGCCCTGCACGACCCGCCCGAAGCACTGTACGGCGGGGGAGCGGACGGCATGGAGCTTCCGACGGCGGCTGCGGCCTCAGCAGCCAGGCTGCTGCGGCCGGGGGGCTACTTCGTGATGGAACACGCGGAAGTCCAGGCCGGCTGGATCGCGGAGATGCTGCGGCGCGCCGGAAACTGGAACGCCATCACGACGCACCTGGACCTGAACAACAAGGAACGCGCCACCAGCGCAGTGCTCGCGGACCCGGACCACTCGGAATGAAAGAATAAGCCAGTGACCACAACCTATGACTGCACCGTTGACGACCAGCGCGCGCAGGGGCTTGAGCATGCCCAGCGCGCCATCAGCGAAAAAAGGTGCGTGGTGTTTCCCACGGACACCGTGTACGGAATCGCTGCAGACGCGTTCTCGCCCCACGCCGTCACCATGCTCCTGGCATCCAAGGGGCGCAGCCGCACCATGCCGCCACCCGTACTGATTCCACGCATCAATGCCCTGGACGGGCTGGCCACCGACGTTTCCGCCGATGCGCGGAAGCTGGCCGAAGCCTTCTGGCCCGGCGGGCTGACCCTGATCCTGCACGCCCAGCCGTCCCTGGACTGGGACCTCGGTGAAACAAAAGGCACCGTGGCCTTGCGGATGCCGGCCGACGACATCGCCCAGGAACTGCTCACCCTGACCGGACCGCTGGCTGTTTCCTCCGCCAACCGCACCGGACACGCCCCGGCCCAGACGGCGGCAGCGGCACGCGAACAGCTCGCGGACTCCGTGGAGGTTTACCTGGAAGGTGGCTTCCGCCCCGCCGAAGGTGAGCCCGCCGTCGCGTCGACGATCGTGGACGCCACCGGACCCCGCCTTCGGGTGGTGCGCAGCGGCGCCATCAGCCTCGACCAGCTCCGCGAACATGTACCCGGAGTGCTCGGCCTGGGGGAGATCCCGATGGCGGAGGAGGAACCGGTTGGGGAAGAACCTGCGGCTGCTCCGGGTGCCCATGGTGACTTGCCTGCTGCCGGAGGTTCCTCCGTCGTGACACCCGGTGACGGTGCTCCCGGAACGAAGGACTCACCCGCCGCCGGGCAGGGCACCCAGCCTTGATGACGCTGCAGCGCCAGCGGATCCCGTTCCTCGACGTCGACGCCACCCCGCTGCGGGTGCCCGAGCTGATGGACCAGCTCAGCCGGTATGTGCAGGACGGATCCCGGCGGACCGTGCTTGGCCACAACCTGCACAGCGTCACCCTGACGCATGCGGACGAAGGCTTCCGCAGGCTGTATGAGCGCAGTGATGTCGTACTGCTGGACGGCGCCCCCGTGCTGTGGCTGTGGGGGAGGACCGGGAACGCCGACGGCCCGGTGATGGATTACCGGCTGGGCTCCACGGACTGGCTTCCGGCGCTGCACCAGGTTCAGGGGCTCGAACGGATTGCCGTCGTCGGCGCCGGGGCTGAGGCGAACGCCGGGGCCGTCGCCAGGCTCCAGGCGATTCTTCCCGCCGCCCGGGTGGCAGGTTTTCCCGGTGAAGGCTGGAACGCGGACCTTGAAGAGGCGGCCGTAACGTGGCTACACAGTGAGCAGCCGCAGCTGGTCCTGCTCGGCCTTGGCATGCCGCTGCAGGAGGAAGTCCTCCAACGACGGCTCGAGTCCCTGCCGCCCGCAGTCTACTGTGCGGTCGGGGGAGCCATTGAACAACTCGCCGGCGTCCAGAAACTTGCCCCCAGATGGCTGGGACGGCTTGGACTGGAGTGGGCCTGGCGGCTGCTCCTGCATCCCCGGCGCGTGGCCTACCGCGTGTTTGGGGAACCGTGGGTCCTGCTGTGGCTTCTCGCCGGCAGGCGCCTGCAACGCAGCCGCCGGGCGGCCGGACGCCGGCCGGGCCGTTAGAACTTCTGGTCCTCCAACGGGGCAAACCCCTTGCCCCGGAGGCCCTTGCTGAAGGACTTCGCCCACCCCAGGAACCCGGCAAGGTCGCGGCGCTGCAGGAAGTAGCCGGTGTAGCCGCCAACGTCCGCCACCAGGGAACGGATCCGGAAGTAGCGGCGGATCAGGTAGCCCCGGTTGCGGTAGTAGTAGTACTGCTTGAACGCGCCTTCGGGGACAATCACGTGCCAGCGGGCACCAAACACGTGCTGAGTCTCCGAGAAAGCGTGCGGATGGGTGATGGTGGTGGTGGTGACCGTTCCGAACCGGACCCCGGCCTTCCGGAGCCGGATCGTGAAGTCGACCTCGTCGCCACGGATAAAGAGCCGGATGTCGGGCAGGCCCACCTTGAAGAAAACGTCAGACCGGATCAGGGCCCCGTTGAAGAAGTGCCCGTCGTTCGGCAGGAAGCCGAGCTTCTCCACCTCGGCCCGCTCGTGGGTAACCTTGCCGTCCAGGCGGAAGAAGAAGGACAGCCGGTCCGGGTGGCCGGGCGCCGCCACCAGCGGAACCACCGCCTCAAGGTCGCGTGCCTCAGCCTCCCGCAGCAGCGTGGCGAGGCATTCCGGGTCCGCCGGCTCGGCGTCGTCGTCCATCATCCAAATCCACCGGGCGCCGCTGGCCATTGCCTTCAGTGCCGCGAGGGCGAACCCGCCGGCGCCGCCAAGGTTGGCTTCCGACCTGACGTAGTCCACGTTCGCGTGTTTGGCTGCCACGTCCCTGGCAGGCTCCGTGCCGCTGTCCACCAGGCAGATCGTGTCCACCGCGGCTGTCTGGGCATTGATGGAATCGAGCAGGACAGCCAGTTCCCTGGGGCGGTTGAAGGTCACGGCAGCAACTGCGATGCGGGGGGTCATGGAGTTCCTTTCAGCATGGCTGTCAGGGAATTCCCCGCCCGTCATGCGCCAGTGCGGCGCGGAGCCATGAAGCCGGTGGCGCTAGTATCTTTGACTAGAGTCCACTGTAATACAGCCCTGTAAGGCACTGCGTTGAAGCCAATACGCGCTGCCTGCGGCGTGCTCGGCGACGGAGAAGTTTCATTTATCGACGAACAGATTCCCTGCCAGTGAGCCCACCCCCAAGGGCTTTCCTGCCGGCACGGCAGCCCTGCTCCAGTTCCATTCCGGTCGAAACGGTTGTTGCCCCATGATCATGTACCTGCTCATGGGGTTGACCGCTGCCCTCGTCTCGTACGGCGCGACCTGGGGCGCCAGGGTGGTCGGGCACCGGCTGGAACTGCACCTGCCCATCCGCAGCCGGGACATGCATTCCACGCCGGTATCCAGGCTTGGCGGGGTGGCCATCTTCCTTGGCGTCATGACAGCGCTGATCGTCGCCAGCCAGTCCTTCTTCGTGAAGGACATCTACCGGAACAACTTCTCGCCCTGGGGAGTCCTCGCCGGCGCGGCCGTCATCGTGCTGGTGGGCGTGGCAGACGACCTGCTGGACATCCGCTGGTGGGTGAAGCTCATCGGCCAAAGCGCCGCCGCGCTCACCGTTGCAGTCTGGGGCGTCCAGATGACCATCGTGCCGTGGGTGCCCGAACCCATTTACCTGGAGAACGAAACGATCAGGGTCGTGCTCACCGCCGGGCTGATTGTCACCACGATGAACGCCTTCAACTTCATCGATGGGCTCGACGGGCTGGCAGCCGGCGTAGCCATTATCGGTGGAACAGCCTTCTTCTTCACGGCCTACTGGGTGCACCGCAACGCTGTCCTCCTGGACTACTCCGATCTCGCCACTTTGATCACGGCCGTCCTTGTGGGAAGCTGCCTGGGCTTCCTCCCGCACAACTGGTTTCCCTCGAAGATCTTCATGGGGGACTCCGGAGCCATGCTCATCGGGCTGCTGATGGCGTCCGCAGGTGTTGTCTCGACAGGCCAGATCACCTCCGGCCTGTACGACCGGGCCAACGGTATCTCCACGGTGATCCCCATCCTGCTTCCTTTCGCGGTGCTCTTCCTCCCGCTTCTGGACCTGGGCCTGGCAGTGGTCCGGAGGACAGCGCGCGGACGGTCGCCGTGGTCGGCGGACCGGGGGCACCTGCACCACAAGCTCCTGGACATCGGGTACTCACACCGTACGGCTGTGGTCCTGATGTACCTCTGGACCGGCGTCCTGTCCTTCGGCGGCCTGGCATTCGCCATCTTCCCCTGGCAGATAGTCCTTGCGGCAGACCTCTTCGCCACCCTGGTCATGGGACTTGTCACCGCGTGGCCGTACCTTGCGCGCCGGAGCGAGGAAACAGCCGCGTAATGCCGTCAGCAATCATTTCTATCTCGTGTAGAATTTAGGGGCAGCCAAAGCTGCCCCTCCACCCCGCCCTCCGGCCATCAGCCTGTGGCACCGACGATTGGGATCGCATGACCTCCAACGCCGACTCCGGACCTGTGTCCGGCAAAGGACCTGTTGGTGCAACCGGACCCACAAAGTCGCTGTGGCTGCATCTGCTGAAGCTCAGCTCCGCTGCCGCAGTTGCAGGCCTCGTCCTGTGTGCGGTTCCGGCCGCTGTAGTGGACGGGGCTGCGGGAGCCGCCTCCAGTTCGCTGGGCGGGTTGCTGGTCATGCTGTTTTTCGGAATCAGCCTCCTGGTGGGCCACTTCGTGGGACGCAACAATCCTTCCGGGGCCATTGGCGTGTTCGTTGCCACATACTTCATCAAGGTCGTCGGGTTTGCTGCCGTCCTGTTTATGGTGGGTGCACCCCAGTGGCTGCAAGGCCGGTGGTTCGTGGCAGGCGCGGTCACCGCCGTCGTCCTGTGGCAGGCAGCTGAACTCTATGGTTTCAGCAAAGCCCGGCTGCAGATTTACAACGATCCAGAAACCAAGGAAGCCTCCGATGCGTGAACCGAAGAAGCCCGGAAAAGCCTCCGCAGCCAACCGCGCATCCGGCGGTTCCGCTCCCGGTGTATCCGGCGGCAACTCCGACGGCGGATACAACGCCGGGATGGCCGTCTTCAGCTACATCATTGGCGGAATCATCGTCTGGAGTTTGATAGGGTGGGGACTGGATTATCTGTGGGGAACGCGCTGGATTGTGCTCGCAGGCGCTCTGCTCGGAGCCGTCGGAGGTTTTTACCTTTCCCACATGCATGGCCTCACCAGTTCCCGCAAAAAAGCTGGTGAGCGTCCTGCTGCCAGCGGGCCGTCCACGGACGGCGACACGAATGCCAAATAATTTCACAGGGGGAACAGCCGGCCGCCAGGCCGCCGGTCCCCGCCCAACGCCCAATGATGGACACTGCAGAGAGGAAACGCGTTGATCGCGCTTGCGCTCCCGGCCCAAGATTCAGGAGAGTTCGCCCCTCCTGGTATTAACGAAATGCATTTGCCGGCAATCCTGCCGTGGGGTGCCGCAGAAGGATTCTCCAAGCAGATGCTGCTGGTCCTCCTCTCTGTCGTCATCATTGCCGCCTTCTTCGTGCTGGCTGCACGCAAGCAGCAGCTGGTACCCGGCAAGCTCCAGTTCGCCGGCGAGGCCGCCTACGGCTTCGTCCGCAACGGCATCGCCAAGGACATCATCGGCGGCCGGGACTTCATCAAGTACGTCCCCCTGCTGTTCAGCCTGTTCTTCTTCATCCTGGTGAACAACATCTACGGCGCCATCCCGCTGATCCAGCTCCCCACGTTCTCGCACGTAGGCGGCGCATATGTGCTCGCCGGCCTGGTCTACTTCACCTGGATCGCCATCGGCGTCAAGAAGAACGGCCTGCGCTACTTCAAGCTCGCCACCGTTCCGTCCGGTGTCCCGTGGTTCATCCTGCCGATCGTGATCCCGATCGAGATCATCTCCAACTTCCTGGTCCGGCCCGTCACGCACAGCCTCCGTCTGTTCGCAACCATGCTGGCAGGCCACCTCATCGTGATGATCGCCGGCTCCGGCATCGAATTCCTGGTCATGCAGGAGAACATCCTGCTGAAGGGAACCTCGGTCCTGGTCCTGGCCGGTGCCATCGCCATGTACATGCTCGAGGCACTGATCATGGTCCTGCAGGCCTACGTCTTTACCCTGCTGACCGCGATCTACATCGAAGGCGCACTGCACGCCGACAGCCACTAGGCTCCGCTGCCGGACTCAGCCGGCAAGCGAACACAGACTTCCCCTTGCGGGGATGAAGCAACCCAAACAACCTGCCGCATCGGCGGCATCTTGAAAGGAAGAAAAATGGAAGGCAATCTCAACCTCGTAGGTTACGGTCTGTCCGCAATCGGCGGTGGTATCGGTGTTGGCCTCGTATTCGCTGCTTACATCAACGGCGTTGCACGCCAGCCCGAGGCTCAGCGCGTGCTGCAGCCGATCGCATTCCTCGGCCTTGCGCTGACCGAAGCCCTCGCCATCCTCGGCCTGGTCTTCGCCTTCGTTCTCTAGTCCTGGAACGAAGCGAACTTACAGAACCGAGTAGAAAAGGACGGGTGAAACATGAATCAGCTGATCATCTCAGCCGCCACTGAGGGCGAAGTCAACCCCCTGATGCCCAATCTCTGGGAAATGGGCGTTGTCCTCGTGGGCTTCCTCATCCTCTTGTTCATCGTGGTCAAGTTCGTTGTCCCGATGTTCGAAAAGACCTTCGCCGAGCGCGCCGAGGCCATCGAAGGCGGCATCGCAAAGGCTGAAAAGGCCCAGGCTGAGGCGTCTGCTGCACTCGAAGAGTACAAGCAGCAGCTGACCGACGCCCGCACCGAAGCAAACCGCATCCGCGAGGAAGCCCGCGCCGAAGGTGCACAGATCCTCGCGGACCTCAAGGAGAAGGCTGCTGCCGAGTCTGCCCGCATCACTGCGCAGGCCCACGCACAGATCGAATCCGAGCGCCAGGCGGCCGTTGTGTCCCTGCGCTCCGAGGTTGGCACCCTGGCCACCACCCTTGCCGGCCGCATCGTGGGCGAAGCGCTCAACGACGACGAGCGGGCAGCACGGGTCGTGGACCGTTTCCTGGCAGATCTGGAGACCCAGAACGCAGGTGCAGCTAAGTAATGGCAGGCGTATCGAGCGAATCGCTGGCGACAGCACTGGCCGCGCTGGAAGCCAAGCTTCCTACCGCGTCGCTGCAGCTGGCAAAGGAACTCTTCGGAATTCTGGGAATGGTGGACAGCTCGGCTGGCTTGCGCCGCGCCCTGACTGACCCGTCCCGCTCCGGTGACGAAAAGTCGGCGCTGGTCAGGCAGCTGGTTGGCGGAAAAGTCTCCGCTGATGCTGCTGAGATCGCGGGCGGACTGGCCAGCTCACGCTGGGCATCCGCGCGGGACATCGGCGATGCACTCGAGACTCTTGCCGCAACGGTGGTCATCTCCGTTGCTGAAAACAAGTCGGCCGTTTCTGCCTCCGGAATCACTGGCCTGGAAGAACTGGAGAACGATCTGTTCTCCTTCAACCAGGCTGTTGCCTCCAGCCACGAGGTACAACGTGCTCTGTCCGAGCCTCAGGCAAGTGCAGCCGCCAAGGCTGCCCTTGCCGAGAAGCTGGTGCCCGGCGTCAGTGAGGAAGCCAAAGTCCTCATCACCCAGGCGGTTACCCAGCCCCGCGGCATCAAAGCCACCCGGCTCGTGGAACGGTTCGCCGAACTGGCGGCCAAGCGGCAGCAGCGCTGGATTGCAACGGTCAGCGTGACCCGGCCCCTTACACCAACGCAGCTGGCACGCCTCCAGGCGGGCCTGAACGCCATGTACGGGCGGGACCTGAAGGTCAACATCAACGTTGACCCGGCACTCATTGGCGGCATCCGCGTCCAGGTCGGTGACGAAGTGCTCGACGCTTCGGTCCTCACCAGGCTGGGCGAGCTGGAACGCCAGCTGGCCGGCTAGCCGGACAAGCACAACCAAACTGATAGAAACCCCGGTCACTGTCCAACGGTGATCACAAAACAGGAGAGCAGGGACTGCAGATGGCCGAATTGACCATCAACGCCGACGACGTCCGTAATGCGCTGAACGAGTTCGCGGCGTCCTACGAACCCGGAAACGCAGAGCGCGTAGAGGTCGGCCGCGTAACCACCGCTAGTGACGGCATCGCCCGTGTTGAGGGCCTTCCCTCGGTCATGGCGAACGAACTGCTGCGCTTTGAGGACGGCACCCTGGGCCTGGCCCAGAACCTCGACGTCCGCGAAATCGGCGTTATCATCCTCGGTGACTTCACCGGTATCGAAGAAGGCCAGGAAGTCCACCGCACGGGACAGGTTCTCTCTGTTCCCGTCGGCGACGCATTCCTCGGCCGCGTGGTGGACCCGCTGGGCGTGCCCATCGACGACCTCGGCGAGATCAAGGCCGAGACCACCCGCGCCCTGGAGCTCCAGGCTCCCGGCGTAACCCAGCGCAAGTCGGTGCACGAGCCGATGCAGACCGGCCTCAAGGCAATCGACGCCATGATTCCGATCGGCCGCGGCCAGCGCCAGCTGATCATTGGTGACCGCCAGACCGGCAAGTCCGCCATCGCGATCGACACCATCATCAACCAGAAGGCCAACTGGGCTTCCGGCGATGTGACCAAGCAGGTCCGCTGCATCTACGTGGCAATCGGCCAGAAGGCGTCCACCATCGCCGCCATCCGCCAGACCCTCGAGGAAAACGGCGCGCTGGAGTACACCACCATCGTGGCGTCCCCGGCCTCCGACCCCGCGGGCTTCAAGTACCTGGCACCGTACGCCGGCTCGGCCATCGGCCAGCACTGGATGTACGGCGGCAAGCACGTCCTCATCGTGTTCGATGACCTGTCCAAGCAGGCCGAAGCCTACCGCGCCGTGTCGCTGCTGCTGCGCCGCCCGCCGGGACGCGAAGCCTACCCGGGCGACGTCTTCTACCTGCACTCCCGCCTGCTGGAGCGTTGCGCGAAGCTGTCCGACGAACTGGGTGCCGGTTCCATGACGGGCCTGCCGCTGATCGAGACTAAGGCGAACGACGTTTCCGCCTACATCCCGACCAACGTCATCTCCATCACCGACGGCCAGATCTTCCTGCAGTCCGACCTCTTCAACGCCAACCAGCGCCCCGCTGTTGACGTGGGTGTCTCGGTGTCCCGCGTGGGTGGTGCCGCACAGGTGAAGTCCATGAAGAAGGTCTCCGGCACGTTGAAGCTGGACCTGGCCCAGTACCGCGACATGCAGGCATTCGCCATGTTCGCCTCGGACCTGGACGCCGCCTCCCGCCAGCAGCTGACCCGTGGCGCACGCCTGATGGAACTGCTCAAGCAGGGCCAGTACTCGCCGTTCCCGGTCGAGAACCAGGTTGTCTCCATCTGGGCCGGCACCAACGGCTACCTGGATGACGTCCCCGTTGAGGACATCAGCCGCTTCGAGAGCGAGTTCCTGGACCACCTGGGCCGGAAGTCCTCGATCCTCACCACGCTGGCTCAGACCAACGTGCTGGACGATGACACCGTTGCAGCCCTGAAGTCGGCCATCGTCGACTTCAAGAAGGGTTTCTTCGGCGAAGGCGACAACCAGCTGGTGGGCGCAGGCCACGAGGAGCATGATGCCATCTCCGAGGGCGACGTTGACCAGGAAAAGATCGTCAAGCAGAAGCGCTAGTTCCGCTGACCGGATGTGCCGGGCCCACGGGGTCCGGCACACCCGGTTTACGGAATGTTAGGAAAGGATAAGTATGGGAGCCCAGATCCGGGTCTACCGCCAGAAGATCAGCTCGACCACGTCGATGCGCAAGATCTTCAAGGCGATGGAACTGATCGCTACCTCGCGCATCGGGAAGGCCCGCGCGCGCGTAGCAGCTTCACTGCCTTACGCGAACGCGATCACGCGCGCCGTTTCTGCTGTCGCAAGCCAAAGCGAAATCGACCACCCGCTGACCACCGAACCGCAGCAGATCCGCCGCGCCGCCGTCCTGGTAATCACCTCGGACCGTGGCCTGGCAGGTTCCTACTCGGCCAGTGTCCTCAAGCAGGCGGAAGGTCTCAACGAGCTTCTCCACGCTGAAGGCAAGGAAGTCAAAACCTACCTCGTGGGCCGCAAGGCGCAGGCTTACTTCGACTTCCGGAACCGCGAGTACGCGCGGGTCTGGACCGGAGGAACCGACGCACCCGAGTTCAGCACGGCAAAGGAGATCGGCGACGCACTGCTGGCCGACTTCGCCGCCGACTACGAAGACGGTGGCGTGGACGAAATCCACGTCGTCTACACGCGCTTCAAGTCCATGGTCACCCAGGAGCCCACGGTCATCCGACTGCTGCCGCTGGAGGTAGTGGAAGAGGAAGCCGCCTCCGAGTCGGACCTGCTGCCGCTGTACGAATTCGAGCCGGAAACCGAGCAGGTTCTCGATGCCCTGTTGCCGCGCTACATCGAAGCGCGCCTGTTCGCAGCAATGCTGCAGGCCGCCGCATCCGAACTGGCAGCCCGCCAGCGCGCGATGAAGTCGGCAGGGGACAACGCGACGGAACTGATCAAGAAGTACACGCGTCTGCGCAACACGGCCCGCCAGGCCGAAATTACGCAGGAGCTGTCCGAGATTGTTGCCGGCGCCGACGCCCTCGCGTCCTAGCCGCCAGCTGCCTCCGGTCCGCTGACCTGCACCACCACAGATAAACTTAACCCACGCCATCTACTGAGTGAAGTGAGAGAGATGACTGCCACTGCTACCGAACGCGTAGCCGCAACGGCCGGTGCCACCGGCCGTATTGCGCGCGTAATCGGCCCGGTTGTCGACGTCGAATTCCCGGCTGACGCAATCCCGTCGATCTACAACGCCCTCACCACCGAGATTACCCTCAACGGTGAGACCAAGACCATCACGTTCGAGACCTCCCAGCACCTGGGTGACAACCTCGTCCGCGCCATCTCCCTGCAGGCAACCGACGGACTCGTCCGCGGCACCTCCGTGGTGGACACCGGCGCCCCCATCTCCGTGCCCGTTGGTGACGGCGTCAAGGGCCACATCTTCAACGTGCTCGGCAAGCCGCTGGACGTTGCCGAATCCGAGATCCAGGCCGACGACCACTGGCCGATCCACCGCAAGGCTCCCAACTTCGCTTCGCTCGAAGGCTCCACCGAGATGCTGGAAACCGGCATCAAGGTCATTGACCTCCTGACCCCCTACATCAAGGGTGGAAAGATTGGTCTGTTCGGCGGCGCCGGCGTGGGCAAGACCGTTCTTATCCAGGAAATGATCACCCGTGTTGCCCGCAACTTCGGTGGTACCTCCGTGTTCGCCGGTGTTGGCGAGCGTACCCGTGAGGGCAACGACCTCTGGGTTGAAATGGAAGAGGCCGGCGTCCTCAAGGACACCGCCCTTGTGTTCGGCCAGATGGACGAGCCGCCGGGAACGCGTCTGCGTGTGGCCCTGTCCGCACTGACCATGGCGGAGTACTTCCGCGATGTGCAGAACCAGGACGTGCTGCTCTTCATCGACAACATCTTCCGCTTCACCCAGGCTGGTTCCGAAGTTTCCACGCTGCTCGGCCGCATGCCGTCCGCAGTGGGTTACCAGCCCAACCTGGCTGACGAGATGGGTCTGCTGCAGGAGCGCATTACCTCCACCAAGGGCCACTCCATCACCTCGATGCAGGCCATCTACGTTCCCGCAGATGACTACACCGACCCGGCCCCGGCCACGACCTTCGCACACCTCGACGCGACCACGGAACTGTCCCGTGAAATCGCCTCCCGTGGTCTGTACCCGGCCGTTGACCCGCTGACGTCGACCTCCCGCATCCTGGACCCCCAGTACATCGGCAAGGACCACTACAACACCGCAGTGCGCGTGAAGCAGATCCTGCAGAAGAACAAGGAACTCCAGGACATCATCGCCATCCTCGGCGTTGACGAGCTCTCCGAAGAGGACAAGATCGTCGTGTCGCGTGCACGCCGCATCCAGCAGTTCCTCTCGCAGAACACCTACACCGCAAAGCAGTTCACCGGTGTCGAAGGCTCCACGGTTTCCATCAAGGACACCGTGGAAGGCTTCGCTGCCATCTGCGACGGCGACCTCGACCACATCGCGGAGCAGGCGTTCTTCAACGTCGGTGGCCTCGATGACGTTGAGCGCCAGTGGGCCAAGATCCAGGAACAGACCAAGTAATATGGCTGAGCTTGAGGTTGAGATTGTCGCAGCGGACCACTTCGTGTGGTCCGGAGCGGCCAAGATGGTCAAGGCCCGCACCAGCGATGGTGAGATCGGAATCCTGCCCGGCCACTCGCCCCTGCTGGCGATCCTGGCCGAAGGTGAACTGGCCATCCAGCCGGTATCCGGGGACCGTATCGAGGTAGGCGTCGACGGCGGATTCTTCTCCGTGGACAACAACCGCGTGGTCATTGTTGCTGACAACGCCCACCTGGGTGGCTCGGCTACCGCTGGGATCCGCTAGCATCACCTTGATGGACGCATCGAGTCTTTCGTTCATCGCACTGGCAGTCACCTTCGGATTGCTGATTTTTGCACTGTGCCTTTCGGGGGTGCGCCGCTTCAACCTGCGGCGTGCCCTCGGCACGGTGGACGCCTCCATTTGCATGGCTGGAAACAGCTGGCAGATGGGGGTTTGTCGTTACCAGGACAACGACCTCGAGTGGTTCCGGCTGTTCTCGCTCAGCGTCCGTCCCAAGCACAAGTTCAAGCGCCATTCGCTGGAGCTCCTCGGCCGGCGCAAGCCAACCGAAGCCGAGGCCGTCAAAGTGCAGCCCGACGTCGTTATCGTCGAACTCCGCTATGAAGGCCGGGACCTGCGGCTCGCCATGAAATTCGACGCCTATACCGGCCTGTCCTCCTGGCTGGAAGCCGGACCGGTCATCGGTGTGGGGACCTGGCGCTAGCCGGCGTGGACTGGTTCTACGACATCCGTCTTACGGACGGCCCGCTCTACTGGACGGCCCTCGTCCTGGGCCTGGCGGGCGGCGGTTATCTGCTGTTGCCTCCTTCGCCCACCGGGCGGCGCTGGATCATCCGCGTCGTCATCGCTGCGGCAGCCGCCTTCGCGCTGGTGGCCACCGTCCACTGGGCCCTCATCAACGTGTTCTCCGTGTTTCCCGAGAACATTCCCGACGCCGTACTGATTTGGGTGGTCCCCGGCGTCGCCGCCATGCTCCTGGCGCTGATGCGCCTGCCCGGCAGCAGCTGGCGCCGCCGTGCCACCGGTGTGATTGCCGCGCTCCTGGTCGTGGCCCTGTCGTCGGTCCAGATCAACGCCTACTTCGGACTGCACCGGACCGTCAGCGACCTCCTCGGCGCGGCCCTGTCACGCATCCCCACGCTGGAGGCGGACCTGCAGCGCCAGCCGGGCCAGTCCGACGGCGCCCCGCTCCAGGGGTGGGTCCCGCAGGGTGAAATTCCGGACGGGGGAGTGCTGCGCAGGGCTGCGATTCCGACGCCCGCCTCGGGGCTGACGACACGGGAGTCCTACATCTACCTGCCGCCGGCCTACTTCGCGGCCAACCGTCCCGCCCTTCCGGTGCTCGTCCTGATCCCCGGCCAGCCGGGCGGTCCTGCAGACTGGCTGACCGGGGGAGCGCTCCAGGGCCACATGGATTCGTTTGCCTCCTCCCAAGGCGGGCTGGCGCCCGTGGTGGTGGTTCCGGACCCGAACGGCTCCCAGAACGCGAACGCCATGTGCATGGACAGCAAGATAGCCCGGGCCGATACCTATCTGACCCGCGATGTTGTGGGCTGGATCAGTTCCACCCTCGCCGTGGACACCAACCACAGCCACTGGGCTGCGGGCGGGTTCTCCTTCGGCGGCACCTGCGCAGTACAGCTGGCCACCCGGCACCCCGATCTCTTCTCCGCGGCGCTCGGCTTCTCGGCAGAAGCTGAGCCGGCCCTTGCGAAGGAACGGCAAAAGACCATTGATGCTTCCTTCCCCGGGAACCCGGACGCTTTCAACCGGCAAACGCCGCTGGCGATCATGAAGGAGCGGACCTTCGAGGGCAGCGGCATGTACCTGACCGCCGGCAAGGATGACCCCGAGTTTGTTGCGTACATGCGCACGCTTGAGGGCGCCGCCAGGGAAGCGCGCTTCGACGTGCGGGCCTTCGAGGTGGAACACACCGGCCATTCCTGGGACACGTCCTCCCGGCAGATCGGCGACGCCCTTCAGTTCCTCTGGGACCGCTGGGGGCTGGCCCGGTGAGCGGCGGCCAGCCGGGCGGGCAGGTCCGGACCGCATCCCTGGCGTGGGACACGGTGGTCCGTCCGGTCCTGGGCCGGATGGCAAGAGAGCTGAAGTCGGTGCCCTTCTCGCTGGTTGTCCTGGCCTTCTTCCTCGGAACCGCAGCGGCCACCGGCAGTTTCCTTGCCGGACCGCCCGAGCACCTGCTGGAGGTGGCCGGGGTCAGTGCCGAGGGGCTTCGGGCCGGACACTGGTGGACCCTCTTCACCAGCCTCTTCTTCGCCACCAACCCCCTTGCCTATGTGGCCGCGTCCCTCATGATCGTCATCCTCCTGGGCCTGGCTGAACGGAAGCTGGGCACCCGGGCGGCGGCAGGCCTGCTTTTTGGCGGGCAGTTCGCCGCAGTCACCCTGTTCCTGCTGATTACCCAGCTGGCAGGGTACGTCCGTGACGGATGGCTTGACCAGATGGCCGATGACATCCTGATCGGTCCCTACGGCCCCGTGCTGACCGCCGGCCTGGCCGGAAGCGCGCGGCTGCCCGTGCTCTGGCAGCGGCGGCTTCGAACCGCGGTGCTGTCCGTTTCGCTCCTGCTGGTCCTGTACGTAGGGCACGCCGAAACGGTCATCGGTTTGCTGGGCGCACTCCTTGGCCTGCTGGCAGGATGGTGGATCCAGGGCGACCGGGGACAGCTGCACCGCCACCGGTCCACGGGACGCGAGACGCGCAACCTCCTTGCCCTCACCGTAGCCGTGTTCGCGGTCGGCCCCATCCTCACGGGCATTGCCCGGGCACCCACCGGACCCTTGGCGCTGCTGCGCGACGTGGTTCTGAACCCGATGCCCACCCTGGGCCAGCTTGCGCTGAACTGCGGCGCGACAGTGGAGGCGTCCTGCCTGGAGGCTGGCAGGGCGGGTTTTGCCGGGCCGTTCGGGCTGGCCCTGGCCGTGGTCCCGGTGCTCCTGCTGCTGATTTGTGCCGACGGGATGCGCCGCGGCCGGCGGCTGGCATTGAACATCGCGATCGCCATCCAGCTGGCGGTGACCGCCCTGGCCGCGGTCTACCTTGCACTTTTTGCGCTGGTGCCTTCCCGCCCGCAGGGGCCGCATGCGGCCCCGATGGGATCGGCCTTCGCGCACGTGCTGCCGCTCGTCGTCGTGCCCCTGCTGCTGGCCCTGGTCCTGTGGTTGAACCGGCGGCAGTTCCGGGTGCAGACCCAGCCCTCGGCCCGCCGCTTGCTGGCTGTTGTGGCGGGCGGGTCCTGGGGTGTCCTGGCCGCCGCCTACGCAGCGGCCTGGTTCTGGTCCGGCGGGCTTGACCGCGACGGCGGGCTGCTGGGCCTCTTCGCCGAGCTGGCGCGGCAGTACGTGCCGGTGCCCATTCCGCAGCACTACCACCGCGTCTTCGCCGACCGGAACAGCCTGGAAGCGGTCCTGTTTGCCTACTCCGGCCCCGTCTTCTGGGTTATCGCCCTGGCGGCGGTGTGGTGGGTGCTCATCGGCGGGCATCACGGCCACGACTCGGGCCGGCAGGACCGTGCCCGGGCCCGTGAGCTGCTGCACCAAGGCGGGGGTCCGCTCTCCTGGATGGCCCTGTGGGAGCCCAACACGTACTGGTTCAGTCCCGATGGACGGGGGGCGGTGGCCTACCAGCGGCACGGCACGGTGGCGCTGACACTCGGCGGAGCCTTCGGCCGGACCGACGCGCAAGAAGCGGTGACGGAGGGTTTCCTTTCCTACTGCCGGAGCCAGGCACTGATCCCGGCCCTCTACTCCTGTGACGGCTCGCTGTGGACTGCCCTGCGGGAACAGGGGTTCAGCAGGGTGCCGGTGGCGCAGGAGACCCGGCTGGCCGTGCGGGAGATCGAATTCAAGGGCAAGGAATGGCAGAACGTCCGCACCGCCCTCAACCGCGCGGCGAAGCTGGGGGTGGAGGCGGTCTGGGGGCCCTACCATTCGTTGCCGGCCGCGCTGCGTTCGAAGTTGAGCGAGGTGTCGGAGGAATGGGCCGCCAACAAATCCGTCCCTGAAATGGGTTTCACCCTCGGCGGGGTGGACGAACTGGACGACGACGAAGTCCTGTGCTGCCTTGCCGTCGACGGCAATGGCACGGTCCACGGTGTGACCAGCTGGCTGCCCGTTTACGAGGACGGGCGGCTGGTCAGCAGGACGCTGGACGTTATGCGGCGCGGCGCTGAAGGTTTTCCCGGCGTCATGGAGTTCCTGATTGCCTCCGCGGTGCTGGAACTGCGGAATTCCGTGGAGGTGATCTCGCTGTCCGGCTCCCCGTTGGCGAACGACGGCGGACCCCGGGACCGCGCGAAACAGGACGCCGCAGGACAACAGGAAGCCGCGGGTGGACAGGACATCACCGGCGGACAGGGCACCACGGGCGGACAGGGCAGCGCGCGGGAGCAGGACCGTGCCGACAACCTGGTCCGCATCCTCGACCTGGTGGGCCACGCACTGGAACCGGTGTACGGGTTCCGGTCGCTCGCCGCGTTCAAGTCGCGGTTCAAGCCGGAGTACCGGTCCCTGTACCTCTACTACCAGGACCCGCTGCACCTGCCGGCCATAGGCCGTGCGCTGACCCGGGCCTACCTTCCCGGACTTTCGCTGCCGCAGGGCGCGCGCCTGGTGCGGAATTTGGTTAAGTAGGGCTTCTTTGCATTACCTGAATTGACGCGTGCAATTCGCGCCAATACGGCGCCCGGCGGAAATTCCGGGCACGAAAAGAATGGCCCCCGGCTGAAATGCCGGAGGCCATTCGTGGTGCGGACCGCGTGCGGCGGGCCGGCTGGGAAGGCTAGACCAGGGTCACGCCCGTGGCCTGCGGGCCCTTGGCACCCTGGCCGATCTCGAACTGAACGCGCTGGTTCTCGTCGAGGGTCTTGAAGCCGTTGGTCTGGATCTCGGAGTAGTGAACGAAGACATCGCCATCGGAGTCGTCCGGGGTGATGAAGCCGAAGCCCTTTTCAGCGTTGAACCACTTGACGGTTCCCTGTGCCATTTAATTTCTCCTCATTGTGGAACTTTTAAGATCGGCACACCTCGTACCGGCCTTGGTTACTCCGCGAGAAGAATCCTGAATTCCCGTCCTAATTACCGGACCGGCTGCAGGAGCTTCGCGCTCGCAACATGTCTTGCGAGCATGAAAAACACCTACACAAAGACTGAAACCAGAATTTCATGCCTCTTGGCGCGGGTCAACGGTTTTGACGGCGAAACGGACAAAATTTAGGTAAAGAACCGGTGAAATGCCTTGTCAGGTGCCTGTTGGCGGGCCGTGGCCGCCGCCGTGGCCCACAAGCGGGGGTCAGAAGAGACGGGATTCGCTGTCGTCCACGCCCCGCATCGCGTCGTAGTCCAGGGTGACGCAGTCGATCCCGCGGTCCGTCGCCAGGACTTTGGCCTGCGGCTTGATCTGCTGCGCGGCGAAGATCCCGCGCACCGGTGCGAGCAGCGGGTCGCGGTTGAGCAGTTCCAGGTAGCGCGTCAGCTGCTCCACGCCGTCGATGTCGCCACGGCGCTTGAGCTCGATGGCCACCGTACCGCCTTCGGCGTCGCGGGCCAGGATGTCCACCGGTCCAATCGCGGTGAAGTACTCGCGGCGGATCAGCGAATATCCGGTGCCCAGCGTTTCGATCTGTTCGGCGAGGAGGCGCTGGAGGTCCGCCTCAACGCCGTCTTTGATCAGGCCGGGATCCACGCCAAGGTCATGCGAGGAGTCGCTCAGCTTTTCGTGGATGTTGATGATCAGGCGGTCATCGGTCTTGGCGGACTGGACCGTCCATTGCTCCACGACGCCCAGCTCGAGGTCCACGTCCTCGGGGGAGGACACCCGCAGCGTGGCGGGCGGGCTCATCCAGTTGAGGGGCTTGTAGGAGCCGCCGTCCGAGTGCACCAGCACGGAGCCGTCAGCCTTGACCAGCAGCAGCCGGGTGGCGAGGGGAAGATGGGCTTTAAGCCGGCCAACATAATCTACGGAGCATCGGGCTATGACAAGTTGCACGCCGTACAGACTATCGCGTGCCGCCTCCCCGCCCGGTCCCGGCGGCGGACCCCGCCCGGCTGCACGGCGCAGCCGTGGCCGTACGGCAGAAGTGCCGGGCTGGGGCAGAATGGATGCATGCCCCGTTCCAACCGCCCCCGCCGCCCCGCGTCCGGGAAGGGCGCCGGCGCGGGCAGGAAAGGCAGCGGCGAGGTCCCCGAGCTGGACCTGGAACGTGCCCGGGCAGGCATTGCCCGCCGCGAGAGCGCGCCCGACGGCGAATGGATGGTCCGCACCATGACCGCCAGGAACGCCGCCAAAACCTACATCTGCCCGGAGTGCTCCACGGCCGTGCTGCCTGGCGTGGCACACCTGGTGGTATGGAAGGACGACCATCTCTTCGGTGCGGCTGCCGGGCTTGCCGAGCGCCGCCACTGGCACACCAACTGCTGGATGTCGCGCAGTTACCGGTACCGCTGACACCCGCGGGCTTAACTTCCCCTCCTGTCGCTAAGCTGGCAGGCATGACTTTTGATCCGGCGTCGTACGAATTCACCACCGCCCAGGGCCCCGTTCCCATCCGGGCCTCCACTGTCTTGCCCGCCCGCCGGCGGAACGTGGAACTGCAGACGGACGACGGCCACACCCTGGTGGGCGAGCTTGCGCTGCCGGAATCGGGACCCGTGCACGCAACGCTGATCACCCTGCACCCGCTGCCCACGCACGGCGGCTTCATGGACTCGCACGTCTACCGCAAGGCCTCCTACCGCTTGCCGGCCCTTGCCGGCATCGCCGTGCTCCGCTTCAACACCCGGGGAACGTCCTCGCCGCGCGGTACGAGCAGCGGCGGGTTCGAGGAGGGCATTGGCGAGAAGTACGACGTCGAAGCCGCCGTCCGCTTCGCCGTCGAGCAGGGCCTGCCGAACCGGTGGCTCGTGGGCTGGTCCTTCGGCACCGAGCTTGCCCTGATGTACGGGGCAGTGGAACCGGTGGCCTCGGAGGTGGAGGGCGCGGTCCTGCTCTCGCCGCCGCTGCATCGCGCCACAGACAAACACCTGCAGCAGTGGGCGGAGTCGGGCAAGCCGCTTACCGTCCTGGTCCCGGAACACGATGACTTCCTTCAGCCGGCGGAGGCCGCGGCACGGTTCAGCCTGGTGCCGCAGGCAAGGGTGGTGGGCGTCGACGGCGCCAAGCACCTCTGGGTGGGGGAGAAGTACGCCGCCCGGGTCCTGAACGAGATTGTGGACGAGGTCACGCATGCCGGCTCCGGGGCCGCGGGACTTCCAACCGAATGGAACGGTCCCGCTGCCACTGCCGCTGTGTAGGACACGGCCTCCGCGGTCCTGTTAACAGCGGATTCACGCGATTTGACCCGTGCTGGTGCTGGCGTGCCAGTGCTGGCGTGCTAGTGCTGGTCCTGGCGCACGATGTAGATCTCCTTGATCAGCAGCAGGATGGCGGCAGCGGTCGGGATGGCAATCAGCGCGCCCAGCACACCCAGCAGGCTGCCGCCGGCAATGACGGAGATCACGGCCACCGCCCCGGGTACTGCGACGGCCTTTTGCATAATGCGCGGGGAGATGAAGTAGGCCTCGAACTGCAGGTAGGCGAAGTAGCAGATGCCGTAGACGGCCGCGGTCTGCCAGCTCACCGTGAGGGCGATCAGGACCACCACCACGCCGGCGATCATGGCACCCACCAGCGGGATAAAGGCAAGCAGCGCCACCACGAACGCCAGCAGCAGTGCAAACGGGATGCCGACGATGGACATCACGATGAAGGCGAACGCGGCGTTGAGGAGCGCCACGCATGCCTGGCCGATCACGTAGTTGCCCACTGACCTGGTGATGGCGTCGGAAAGCGCCTCAACCCGGTGCCGGCGGGACCGCGGGGCCAGCCGGTAGCCCCACTTCTTCATCGCCGGAAGGGCAGCCAGGAAGTACAGGCTGAGCACGAGGACGATCAGGGCGCCGAACAGCCCGTTGGCGACCGTGGAACCAAAACCGACCACACCGCCGGCGATTCCGCCCATGGCGTTGGGATCGTTGACGAACTTGTTCACTTCCTCGGCGATGCGGTCCCGGACGCCGAACTGGTCATCCAGGGTCCGGAACAGGTCCGAGTTCATGAAGTCCCGGACCCAGGTGGGCGCCTGCTCGACGATTTCGGTGACCTGTTCCACGATGGTGGGTATCAGGGTCGCAAAGAAGCCGACGACGGCCGCAACCAGGACGCTCACGGACACAAGGATGCCCGCGGGGCGGGGAATCCGGCGGCCCTCAAGCCACTTGACCACCGGTTCCAGGCCGAGGGCGATGAAAAGGGCGGCCACGATCCACAGCAGCAACTGCGTGGTGTGGGAGCCGATCCAGTAAACCAGAAGGGCCACGCCCACACCCACAGTCCCCATGAACCCCATATACAGCGGGTGCTGCGGGGACATCCGGGGCCCGGGAGCGCCGAACTGCGGGCGGGTCACGCCGTCGGGGTCCTCGGTGAATTCCTCCTGTTCCGGGGCTTCGGGCGGCATCTCGAACCGGAGCCGTGGCTGGGCCCCCGGCAGTGGCTGGCGGAGCCGGCGTGCCACCAGGCCCAGCGCCACAGCGGCTGAACGTTTCCGGTGGCCACCCTCGGCCCCGTGCGGTGTGGCCGCCGGAGGCTCGTGGCTCCCTGGATTCTCCGCTGCCGCGGAGGATTCGTCCGTCTTGTCAGTCACTGGTTTCTGGGGCCTGTTCCGTGCGAGGCGCCGCCTCGGCGGGCCGGTGTGATGATCATCGCAAACACTATCAGCAGCCTTGTCAACAGCAGCGGAGGAGCCCGGGGCCGGGCCTTCCGGGCCCGCTCCCGGAGCCGGCAATCCGGGCTCCTGGTAACAAAACGGTTACTATGGAAGGCAAACCCCCGCTGATGATAGGTGTTCCCTTGCGTTTAAAGACTGCTGCCGCACTTGTGCTGCTCGGCCTCCTGACACTTTTGGCCGGCATCGGCCAGAGAACCATCTGGGCCCCATCCGAGACGTTCACGGCCACTGCGCCCGCTGATACGGCCGAGGCGCCGCTGACCGTCATCGACCAGAACCTGCGCACCCTTCACGGGGGTACTGTCAAAATCGACATTCAAGGGGACGGGAACTTCCTGCTCGCCGCAGGCCGGCCGGACGATGTCGACGCCTGGGTCGGCCAGGCCGCGCACAACACCATTAACGGTGTCTCCGAGGACGGCAAGTCGCTGCAGGTCGAACACACCGACGGCGAGGCGACGGCCCCCAACCCCGCGGGCTCGGACCTGTGGGTGTCTGCCGAGAACGCCAGCGGTGAACTGGAGTACTCCTGGACCCCTCCCGCCGACGGTGACTGGACCCTGCTGCTCGCCTCCGACGGCACTAAGGCAGCCCCTGCGTCCGTATCCATGACGTTCCCGAACGACACCTCCACCCCGTGGGCTGTTCCACTGATCATCCTTGGCTCCCTGCTGATCCTCGGCGGCATCGCGCTGGCGGTGCTGTCGCTCCGCAAACGCGACGGCGGGGAAGACGGCGGCCCGGGCAGCGGTTACGCCGCGCGCGCCCGTGCCCGGAGCCAGGCCCGCAACGGTTCCACCGCATCCCCGCGGGCGGGCATGGTGGCAGCAGGCGTCACCGCCGCTGTCCTGGCAGGCACCGGCACTGCCGCCTACGCAGCCACGCCGGCGCCGGAAGCCACCGGCACGGCGCAGGCACAGGAAGAAGCTGCCTCCCCGGTCCTGCTGGACGCGCAGTTCCGCCGCATCCTCGAACAAGTCTCAAGCGCCGTGGACGCCGGTGACGCCGCCAAGGATGCTGCCCAGCTGGCCGACAGGGTCGGCGGCACAGAGCTGGAAGTCCGTACCCAGAACTACAAGATCCGCTCCCACGTGGGCTCCTACGAAGCCCGCATGCCCGTGCGGTCCACCAAGCTGCTCACTACCGTTGTCACCAGCGACCGCGCCTGGCCCCGCTCCGTCCTGGCCGTAACCCAGGGTGACGGGAACGTGGTCCCGCAGCTGCTGACACTGGTCCAGCAGTCGCCGCGTGAAAACTACAAGCTGGTCGAAACGACGCCGCTGCAGCCCGGAGCCACTTTCCCCACCATCAGCCGCGGCGGCACGGACACACTCGCCGCAGCCGACAAGACCGGACTGCTGTACAGCGGCGAAGAAGCCCTTTCCGGGTTGGCCGACAGGCTGACCACCCCCGACTCCGCCTTCAAGGACAAACTGGTGGAAGGGGAGTCCTCGCCGTACATCGCGGACACCCTGTCCTACCAGGCCGAGGTGGTCAAGGCCGGCGAGAACGGAAGCTTCTCCTTCACCCACAAGGTGCTCCCGGAAAGCACGGTGGTCTTCCGTACCGAAGACGGCGGCGCGCTGGTCCTGGGCCGGATCAACTTCGGCTTCGAAGGAACCCCCAAGGCTGCCGGAGACAAGCTCACCATCGGTGACGACGCTGCGGCGCTGGCCGGCGGCAAGGAAACCACCACTGGCATGGTGCTCAACTTTGCGGAGTCCGTGGCCGTCTACGTTCCGCCGGCAGGCTCCACCGATCCGATGAAACTGGTGGCAGCCACCCGCGGCCTGGTGGGCGCCAGCTTCAAGTAGCCCGTATACGGCAGTCTCCCGGCAGCGGCCGGAGTGGCTAAAGTGGACAGCATGAGTTCGCCTGCTTCCCGACCAGTCCCTCCAGCCGCTGCCAACCTGCTTAACCTGCGCGGCGCCGTCGACCTCTCCAGCCTCAAGCAGCGCCCGCCCGCGCCCTCGGGCGCTCCGTCCGGGGCCGCCGCCGGCGGGAACGGAGCTCCGGGGGGTTCTTCCGCCGGAGCTGCCGGCGGAACTGACCTGAAGGTCGATGTCACCGAGGCGAACTTCCAGCAACTGGTGGAACTGTCCGCGCAGGTGCCGGTGGTCTTTGCGCTGTGGGCGCAGTACTCCCCGGAATCAGCCAGCGTGCTGGAGACTTTGGACCGTGTCGTGGCGGGCTATGGCGGCCGGCTGGTCCTCGGCGCGGCGGACATTGACGCCTTCCCGCAATTGGCGCAGGCGTTTCAGGTGCAGGCGGTCCCCACCGCCGTCGCCGTCCTCAAAGGGCAGCCCGTGCCGCTCTTCCAGGGCAGCGCGGACGAGCAGCAGATCCGTGCCCTGTTCGATGAACTGCTGAAGGTGGCCGCGGCGAACGGCGTGACCGGCAGCCTGAACGGGGGAGCCGCCGGGGAACCGGAGCCGGCACCCCTTCCGCCGCTGCACCAGGCAGCCTTCGACGCCATCGAGGCCGGTGATTACGAAGCCGCCGCTGCCGCCTACCGCCAGGCCCTTACCGAGATGCCGTCGGACCATGAAGCCAAGGCAGGCCTCGCCCAGGTGGAACTCATGGCGCGGCTGCAGCCTCTCTCCGCGCAGGACAGCGAGACCATCCGCACCCTGGCCGCGAACGAACCGGACAACCTGGAGGCCCAGCTGGGTGTCGCCGACCTCGACATTGCCGGCGGCCACGTGGAAGACGGGCTGAACCGCCTGGTGGCCTTCATCGGCCGGAACTTCGGACCGGAGCGGGAGGCTGCCAGGGTCCGGCTGCTCGAGCTCTTCGATGTTGTTGGTGCCTCCGACGAGCGGGTATCCAAGGCACGGCAGGCCCTGGCGAGGGTCCTCTTCTAGTGCCGTCCCTGTTTGAGCCGCTGAAGCTCCGCGCCCTGGAGCTGAGGCACCGCGGCTGGCTGTCACCGATGTGCCAGTACAGTTGCGATCCCGACGCCGCCCCCGGCGTACCCGGTGACTGGCACCTGATGCACCTGGGCTCGTTCGCCGCCGGCGGGGCAGCGCTGATCCTCACCGAGGCGGCGGCAGTGAACGCCCAAGGACGCATCAGCCCGCGGGACGCCGGCTTGTACAACGATGCGCAGGCTGAAGCCTGGGAGCGGATCACCTCGTTCGTGCACCGGCATGGGGCGGCGGATGCAAAGATCGGCGTCCAGCTTGCCCACGCCGGACGCAAGGCCTCCACGTGGTGGCCCTTCTCCGGCCGGCAGGGCACCGTTCCGGTGTCCGACGGCGGCTGGACCACCGCGGGACCGTCGCCGTCGGCCTTCGATGGGTATGCCGTGCCTGCGGAAATGACGGAGGAACAGATCCAAGGCGTCATCAGTGACTTCGCGGCTGCTGCCGTCCGGGCCGTTGACGCCGGATTCGACACCGTGGAGATCCACGGTGCCCACGGCTACCTCCTGCACCAGTTCCAAAGCCCCTTGATTAACACCCGGACGGATGCCTGGGGCGGGAACGAAGCCGGGCGGAACCGGCTCATGCTGGCGGTGGTCGACGCCGTGCGGAACGTTATTCCCGACTCGATGCCGCTGCTTCTGCGGATCTCGGCATCTGACTGGGCCGAAGGCGGGGTCGACCTTGCCGCATCGGTCCGCCTGGCCCGCGAGGCGGCCGCGCGGGGCGTGGACCTGCTCGATGTGTCCAGCGGGGGAGCGGTGGCCCACCAGCACATCGATCCCGGGCCGGGCTACCAGACCGGGTTTTCTGCCGCCATCCGCAATGAAGCCGGCATCCCCACGGGGACAGTAGGCCTCCTCACCACCGCCGGTCAGGCCGAGCACGCGGTTGCCACCGGTCAAGCCGATGCCGTCCTCATCGCCCGGGCTGCACTGCGCGATCCGCACTGGTGGCTGCGGGCCGCGTTCGAACTCGGCCACGACATCGGCTGGGCCCCCCAGTACGAACGTGCCAGGCCCCGGCGGACGTTCTGACGTGGACAACCGTCCCGTGCCCGTCGGTCAACAGCTCGAAGCCAAGATCCTGGAGCTCCTTGCGGCCAGGGCTGCCACGTCGACCATTTGTCCTTCCGACGCGGCCCGCGCGGTGGGCGGCGACACCTGGCGGGGCCTCATGGAACCTGCCCGGGAGGCAGCCCGGAGGCTGGTCGAGGCCGGGGAAGTGGAGATCACCCAGGGCGGTTCGGTGGTGGATCCCCTGACCGCCCGGGGACCCATCCGCATCAGGAAAGCCCGCTAACAGGCACCAGCGGGGCAGGGTGGCAGGAGGGGCGCCGTACGTCTTTGTTGCTACTCCTCCCGGAGGACCCCGGAGCCGGGACACGGGGACTACTCTGGCTTCATGACTGTTCCGGCGCCAGATCCCGCACCGCAGACCGCGCCCGTGGCGGCCCTGTCCATCAGGGGACTTGCGAAGCGTTTCGGGCAGAAGATTGCTGTTGACGGCATCAGCCTGGAGGTCCCGGCGGGATCCTTCTACGGGATCGTGGGTCCCAACGGTGCCGGCAAGACCACCACGCTCTCCATGGCCACCGGGCTGCTGCGGCCGGACTTCGGCACGGCGGTGGTGCATGGCATCGACGTCTGGCGGCAGCCGCTGGAGGCCAAGCGGCTGATGGGAATCCTGCCGGACGGCGTGAGACTGTTCGACCGTCTCACCGGTGAGCAGCTCATTACCTATGCCGGGCTGCTCCGGGGCATGGACAAAGAAGTTGTCGCCGCCCGGGTTGGGGAGCTGCTGGCAGCCATGGACCTCGCGCAGGACGCCGGAACGCTGGTCGTCGACTACTCGGCCGGCATGACCAAGAAGATCGCGCTCGCGTCAGCCCTCATCCACGCGCCGCGGCTGCTGGTCCTGGATGAACCTTTCGAAGCAGTGGATCCCGTCTCGGCGTCCAACATCCGCAGCATCCTGGACACTTACGTGGCTTCCGGCGGGACCGTGATTATGTCCAGCCATGTGATGGACCTTGTCCAGCGCATGTGCGACCACGTGGCCGTGGTGGCCGGCGGGCGGCTGCTGGCGGCGGGAACCGTGGAGGAGGTCCGGGCCGGCGCGTCGCTCGAGGACCGCTTTGTCCAGCTGGTGGGCGGCCGGAGCCACACGGAGGGGCTGGAATGGTTGCGCACCTTCTGAGGCTGAAACTGACACTGCTGCGCAACGGACTGCGCCGCAGCCCCTGGCAGCTTGTGGGCCTGGCCATCGCGGGGCTCTACGCGGCCGGCGTCGTGGGCGGTCTGGTGGTGCTGCTCGTCCTGCTGCGGAAAGCTGACCCGGAACTTGCCCGGACCGCCGTCGTGCTGGGCGGGTCAGCGGCGGTCCTGGGCTGGGGCATCGTCCCGGTCATTGCCTCGGCAACGGACATGACCCTCGATCCGTCACGGTTCACCACCTTTGCCATTCCCATGAAGCAGATGCTGCCCGGCCTGGCCCTGGGCGGGCTGGCCGGCATCCCCGGACTGGCTACCTCTCTGGTGGCACTGGCCACCGTGGCGACGTGGTTCCGCGGAGTGCTGCCCGTCCTGGCGGCGCTGCTGGGCGCTGTGCTCGGCGTCTTGACCTGCGTTGTGCTCGCCAAGGTTGTCACGACGGCGACAGCCAGCCTGGCAGCCTCCCGCCGGTTCAAGGACATCAGTGCTGTCGCTTTTATGGTGCCGCTGGTCCTGCTGGGCCCTATCATCGCCGGCGTGAGCCAGGGGCTGACAAACTCCGCCGCATTCCTGCCGGACCTCGCCCGGGTGCTGGCCTGGACACCCCTTGGCGCCCCCTGGGCCCTCGCGGCCGACGCCCATGAGGGGACTTACGGTCCTGCCGCGGTGAAACTCCTGGTGTCGGTGGCCGCGCTCGCCGCCCTTGCCTGGTGCTGGAAGGTCCTGCTGGAACGAGCCCTCGTTACACCCCCGTATGCCGGCAGCAGCAGGCGCAAAGGCAGCCGGCTGGGGCTTTTCGGGTTCCTTCCCGCCGTGCCGGCCGGTGCCGTGATGGCCAGGGCGCTCACCTACTGGATCCGTGACCCGCGGTATTCCGGATCACTGGTGGTTATCCCGCTGCTGCCGGTGCTGCTGGTGTTCCAGGGCGCCCAGACGGGGGACTACTCCAGCCTCGCCTTCCTGGCGCCGATCTCCGCGTTCATCATCGCCTGGTCCATTTCCGCCGACGTCTCCTACGACAACACCGCCTTTGCCCTGCACCTGGCCACCGGTGTCCGCGGAGTGGCGGACCGGCTCGGCCGGGCCCTCGCCTGCCTCACCTTCGCGCTCCCGGTGGTGCTTATCTTCGCCATCGGAAACTGCGCCTTCACCGGAAATTGGGCCGGGCTGCCGGGCAACCTGGGGCTGAGCCTCGGCATCCTGTTCACAGCGCTGGGCCTGTCCTCCGTGGTGTCCGCCCGGTACACGGTGGCCGTTCCGCTGCCCGGGGACAGCCCCTTCAAAAAGCCGCCGGGCAACGTGGGCCAGACCCTCGCCGTGCAGTTCGGCGGCATGCTGGTCCTGTTTGTGCTGGTCCTGCCCGAGGCTGCCCTGCTGGTGGCGCAGCTGGTGACAGGCAACCAGGCCTTTGGCTGGATCAACCTTGCAGTGGGAACCGTGATGGGGCTTGTGCTGTTTGTGCTCGGTGTCCGGCTGGGCGGAAAATGGCTTGACGCACGCGGTCCCGAGCTGCTGGCCCAGGTTGCCGTGAACCGCTGACGGCGCTGCACATGAGGTATCCGGCGGAAGAGACAGCGGAAGGGGAACCCGATGGAAGTCGTTATCCTGGGCGGCAGCAGGCAGGTCGCAAAACTGGCCGCTGACGCCATCGAGGCCCTGCTCCGGCGTAAGCCTGATGCCGTCCTGGGCCTTGCCACCGGGTCCTCCCCGCTGCCGGTCTACAACGAGCTGGCGGAGCGGCATGCCGGCGGCCTGGACTTCAGCCGGGCATCCGGCTTCCTCCTGGATGAATACGTTGGGCTGCCCGAGGGGCATCCTGAGTCCTACCGGGAGGTGATCCGGCGGGAGTTCACGGACCGGGTGAACATCGCACCGGAAAATGTCCACGGTCCCGACGGCGCCGCGGCGGACATCCCTGCCGCCTGCCAGGCCTACGAGGACGCCATTGCCGCAGCCGGCGGCGTGGACTCCAGCTCCTGGGGGTAGGCACCGACGGCCATATCGCCTTCAACGAGCCGGGGTCGTCGTTCGCCTCGCGCACCCGCATCAAGAGCCTGATCGAACAGACGCGCCGGGACAACGCCCGGTTCTTCCCCAGCCTCGCCGAGGTGCCGCACCACGTCCTGACCCAGGGCCTGGGCACGATCATGGCCGCCCGGCATGTGATCCTGCTCGCCACCGGCGCGCAGAAGGCGCAGGCGGTGCGTGAATTCGTGGAGGGGCCGGTCTCGGCGATCTGTCCGGCGTCGGTGCTGCAGTTCCACCCGCACGCCACGGTCCTGCTGGACGAGGCCGCCGCATCGGCGCTGAAACTCGCTGACTTCTACCGGCACACCTACGACAACAAGCCCGCCTGGCAGGGCCTGTAGCGCCTGCCGGCCTGCGGGCCCTCAGGGGCCAAAAAGTCCCGACGGCGGCCGGTGCCGGACAGCGGCACGCGTGCTCCGGCGTCGGACGCCGGGCCGCCGGAACGGCTAAGATGGAACGCATGACTAGCATGACGGACCCTCTCGAAAACGACCCGATGCGCGAGCTTTCCGGTGCTGGAACGTCCACAGCCACCATTGAGCGCGAAGAACTGCGCGAGGAGCTGGAGCCGGGGGACCGGGAGCGTTTTGCGCACTACGTCCGCAAGGAAAAGATCATGGAGTCTGCGTTGACCGGGGAGCCTGTCATCGCGCTGTGCGGCAAAGTCTGGACGCCGGGCCGGGACCCGAAGAAGTTCCCGGTCTGCCCCACGTGCAAAGAGGTCTACGACGGCCTGCGTCCGGGCAATGACGGCGGCAAGGGTCCCGGAGGGGACTCGGGCAGCAACAAGTAGTGACGGAAACGCTTTTTGGCGGCCCCACCCTGCCTCCGGCCTACCCGGAACGCGCAGCCTGGGGAACCGCCCCGAAACTCCGTGCCTGGCAGCAGGAGGCCCTTGACCTCTACATGCGGAACAGCCCCCGGGACTTCCTCGCGGTAGCTACCCCGGGCGCCGGCAAAACCACGTTCGCGCTGCGGATCGCGTCCACGCTGATCGATTCCGGAGCCGTCAACCGGGTCACCATTGTGGCACCCACCGACCACCTCAAGAGGCAGTGGGCCGACGCCGCCGCCAGGGTGGGCATCGCCATCGACCCGAACTTCAAGAACTCCGACGGCCAGCACGGCCGCGGCTTCATCGGCGTGGCTGTCACGTATGCCCAGGTCGCCAGCAAACCGCTGTTGCACCGGGCCAAGACCGAGGCCGCCCGCACCCTGGTCATCCTGGATGAGATCCACCACGGCGGCGAGGCACTGTCCTGGGGCGACGGCCTTCGTGAGGCATTCGATCCCGCGGTGCGCCGGCTGTCGCTGACCGGCACCCCGTTCCGTTCGGACACCTCACCCATCCCGTTCGTCGAGTACGCCGAGGACCGGGACGGGATCCGCCGGTCCAAGGCCGACTACACGTACGGCTACGGCAACGCGCTGCGCGACCATGTGGTCCGGCCGGTCATGTTCATGGCCTACTCCGGCCAGATGCGCTGGCGCACCAGCGCCGGCGAGGAAATGGCGGCGTCGCTCGGCGAAGCCGCCGTCACCAAGGACATCACCTCGCACGCCTGGCGCACGGCCCTGAACCCGGCCGGCGAGTGGATCCCGGCCGTGCTGGCCGGTGCGGACAAGCGGCTCAGCGAAGTGCGCCGCACCGTGCCCGACGCCGGCGGCCTGGTGATTGCCACCGACCACGAGGATGCGCGCGCCTACGCCGGCCAGCTGAAGAAGATCACCGGCCAGTCGCCCACCGTCATCCTCTCCGACGATGCCAAGGCGTCAAGCAAGATCGAGGAATTTTCAGCGGGGGACAGCCGCTGGATGGTGGCCGTCCGGATGGTGTCCGAAGGCGTGGACGTCCCGCGCCTGTCCGTCGGCGTCTACGCCACGTCCACCTCGACCCCGCTGTTCTTCGCCCAGGCCGTGGGGCGTTTCGTGCGTGCCCGCAAAAGGGGCGAAACGGCGTCGGTCTTCCTGCCCTCCGTCCCGCAGCTGATGGCGCTGGCCAACTCGATGGAGGCCGAACGCGACCACGCCCTGGACCGCCCGGACAAGGAAGACGGCGACGGCCTCTTCACCCCGGAGGACTCGCTGATGGCGGAGGCCAACCGTGAGGACAAGGCCTCGGACAGCCTCACCAAGGGCAAGTTCGAGGCCCTGGATTCGCAGGCGTCCTTCGACCGGGTGCTGTTCGACGGCGGCGAGTTCGGCACGGGCGGCGAGGTGGGGTCCGACGACGAGATGGACTTCCTGGGCATCCCCGGCCTGCTGGACGCGGAGCAGGTGGGCACCCTGCTGCGCCAGCGCCAGCACGAGCAGCTGAACCGGAAAAACCGGAAGGCCCCCGCGGCGGCCGCCGAAAGCGCGGCACCGGCCGTCCCCGACCACCGGATGCTGATGGACCTGCGGAACGAACTGGCCAAGAACGTGGCCGCGTGGTCCGCCCGCACCGGCACCCCGCACGGCGTGGTGCACACCAAGCTGCGGACCGTCTGCGGCGGCCCGGCGGTGGCACAGGCCAACGAGGAGCAGCTCCAGGCCCGGCTCAGGAAGCTCCAGGACTGGTTCATCGGGCGGAAGTAGCGGCTGGATTAACTGCAGTGGGGGGGGGGGGGGGGGGGGGGGGGGGGG
>NZ_BAAHNO010000008.1:0-193381 GCF_054656615.1 Arthrobacter sp. AD-310
CAGCCAGACCACTGGGTTGATAGGCCGGATGTGGAAGCGAGGACTAACGACTCGTGAAGCTGACCGGTACTAATAGGCCAACAACTTACACCACACAGAAAACATACATATTCTGCTTGCGTCCACTATGTGGTTCCCAACCAACAACCCGGCAACCCCCGGGCTGTCACGGAACCAACACAATTGAATACAACACCACATGTTGTAACCACAAAAGTTTTCCCACCCCCACCAGGGGGTTCGGGTAAAGGGTTACGGCGGTCATAGCGTGGGGGAAACGCCCGGTCCCATTCCGAACCCGGAAGCTAAGACCCACAGCGCCGATGGTACTGCACCCGGGAGGGTGTGGGAGAGTAGGACACCGCCGGACATAAATTACAGTAGGGCCCTGACAAGGAATGTCAGGGCCCTACCTCTTTAACCACCCACACAGTACCCAACCCGGACGCCCCATCAGATACAGTCCCCAACCCCCGGCCACACCAACCGGAAGTGATAGGGCATCCGGGAAAAGCCGCCGGAAGTGGTAGAGCAGCCGGGGGAGGGGCACCGGTAGAGTTGGTCTCCATGAGCAGCCTCTTCAGCCATGGCCAGCAGCCCTGGGACAGCGACAGCAACGCCGGTTCAGAACCCCTCGAGCCCGTGATCACCACAGTTGTTGTGCCAGGCAGTGTGGCCCATGCATTCGCCGGCTTCACTGACCACACGCACCTGTGGTGGCCGCTGGAATCCATGGGGGTTTACGGCGCCGGCTCCTATGTGGAGTTCGAGGAAAACCTCATCCTTGAGACAGCTGATGACGGCCGCACGAGTATATGGGGCACTCTCGATGACTGGCAGCCCCCGTTCTCCTTTCACGCCACCTGGCACCCGGGGACTACCGCCCTCTGGTCGACGGAGTTGCTGGTCGTCTTCAGGCCCGTCGACGACGGTACCGAGGTGCAGGTCTTCCATGAGGGATGGGAAGGCGCAGAGGATCCCTCAGCAGCCCGGGAAATCTACGTCAGCGCGTGGCCAATGATCCTCGCTAAATACGCCCGCTTTATGGGTGCGGTCTAGGCGCCGGCCGGCTGTCCCGCGGCACCGCCGTGCTGGTTCGGATAACGAATTCTGTAGGGTATTCCACCTCAGTGGTGGCAGGGTCAGTGGGGGAAGTGTCCACAGGCCGAGGTTTCTCCGGACGCCCGGCCGCCGTGCCGGCGTCGGGCTCACCGTTTGGCTCGCCCAGCAGCTTGAGGGCTGTGCGGGCTGCCATGCGCCCCTGTCCGCGAGGATCCTGGCTGATCGTCGTAAGGCCAAATGTCTCACCGAGCTCATGCCCGTCGATGCCTACCACGGATAAGTCCCGGGGTACCTGCAGCCCGAAGTCCCGTGCTGCGAGCATGGCGCCAACCGCCATTTCATCGGAGGCCGCGAAGATTGCAGTGGGGCGTTCCCCTGACCCGCCCAAGAGCCGGCGTGCCGCGGCGTAGGCGCCCTGGATAGTAAAGTCGGCAGGCACCTGCCAGCCCGGATGGATCGGCAGCCCGGCGTCGTTCATGGCCGCTTTGAATCCATGCCGGCGCAGGCCAGGCAGCTTGAAGTCCCGGTCGAGGGCCGCGTCGCCGGTCAAGTGGGCGATCCGCGTGTGCCCAAGGCTGATGAGGTGGCCGGTAGCCTCCCGGGCCAGCCGTTCGTCGTCGATCCTGATGCTGGAGGCTCCGGGCAGTGTCCCGCCGATGCCCACGATGGGCCGGTGCACGTCGAGCAGCTGCTGGATTTCATCCTCGCTGAGCACCAAAGCAACGGCAATCACGGCATCGAGGCGCTTCCGGAGCAGGAAATCACTGAGCACGCTGCTGCGCCGCTCCGGCTGCTCACCCACGTTGTACAGCGTCAGGTCGTAGCCGGCGTCCAGCAGTGCTTCGGAGACGCCGTCCAGCACTGACGAAAAGTACCAGCGGTGCACGTGCGGCACCACCAGCCCGATATTGTGGTTACGCCCCGAAGCGAGGCTTGAAGCGTGGTAGGAAGGGACGAACCCCAGTTCCCGTGCCGCCTCTTGTGCCAGCCGGCGCGCCCGCGGCGAGACGTTGGCCTTCCCGCTGAGCGCACGGGACACTGTGGCGACGGAGAGGCCGGCCTTGGTGGCCACCTCCTTGATTCCTGCCATCGTCAGGGAGCTGTCGTGCCGGGTCCAAACTGGATCCAGGCCGTCTCACCGGACGCCAGAAGGTGGCCGGTGGCTGCAGCCGAACTGCGGACGATGACTTCCCCGGCGGGCATGGCCAGGGGCTCGTGGTTGAGGTTCATAAGCACCAGCGTAGTGCCGTTGAGATACGCCAACGAGTAACCCGTGCACCAGTCCTCCGCCCAGGCCAGCGAACCGCGCCCCATCCCCAGCTCCCGCCTCAGCCGAAGAACCCTCCGGTACAGCGAGAGGTGCGACGACGGCGAGGCTGCCTGGAGGTCCCGGGCCAGTGATTCGAAGGATGAGGGGATCGGCAGCCACGGCTGCTGCCCGGAACCGAACCCCAGGTGCGGGTCGCCGGCACGCCACGGCAAGGGAACGCGGCAGCCGTCGCGGCCCAGCCGTTCGCCGCCGGTCCGCGCGAAGGTGGGGTCCTGGCGCAGGTGTCCGGGGATGTCGATGCCGTCCGTCAGCCCCAGTTCCTCGCCCTGGTACAGGTAGGCGGCGCCCGGCAGGCCCAACATGAAGAGGGACGCTGCCGCCGCACGGTGGCGTCCGAGGTCGGTGTCCGGCTGCGGGTCGGCGGGTCCGATGCCGTCCCCGTCCCGTGGGCCCTTCCCGTTGTAGCCGAAGCGGCTGGCGTGCCGGACGACGTCGTGGTTGGAAAGCACCCATGTGCTTGGCGCCCCGACGGCGTCGAGGGCAACCAGGGAATCGGTGACCACCCCGCGAAGCCGGTGCACGTCCAGTCCGGCGTGGAGGTAGGGGAAGTTGAAGGCCTGGTGCATCTGGTCCGGCTTAACCCAGTTGGCGAGCCGCGGCAGCGGATCGACATTGGCCTCGGCGCAGAGGATCCGGTCCGGACCGTACTCATCCAGCACCTTCCGCCATCTGCGGTAGATATCGTGCAGGGCGGGCTGGCCGAACATGGGCGCCTCATGCCCCGGGAACCCGTCGCTGCTGGCACCGTCAGCACGGCCGCCCCAGGCGGGCAGCCCGGGAGCCTTGACCAGGGCGTGCGCGACGTCGACCCGGAAGCCGGACACGCCGCGGTCCAGCCAGAACCGGAGCACCCGTTCGAATTCGGCATGGACGGCCGGGTTATCCCAGTTGAAATCCGGCTGGGACGAATCAAAGAGGTGCAGGTACCACTGGTCCGGCTCGCCGTCGTCTCCGGTCACCCGGGTCCATGCCGGCCCGCCAAAGTGGGACTGCCAGTTGTTGGGCGGTTCATGCCCGCCAGGACCGGTGCCGTCCCGGAAAATGAACATCTCGCGTTCCGGGCTGCCCGGTCCTGCTGCGAGGGCGGCCTGGAATGCGGCGTGCTGGTCGGAGCAGTGGTTGGGCACCAGGTCCACGATGACGCGCAGCCCCAGGCGGTGGGACTCGGCCATCATGATGTCGAAGTCGCCAAGCGTTCCAAAGATCGGGTCCACGTCGCAGTAGTCGCTGACGTCGTAGCCCGCGTCGCGCTGCGGTGAGCGGTAGAAGGGCGAGAGCCAGACGGCATCCACGCCCAGGTCTGCCAGTTGCGGCAGTTCCTCCGTGATGCCGGCGAGGTCTCCCACGCCGTCGCCATTAAGGTCCCGGAAGGACCGCGGGTAGACCTGGTAGATCACCGCTGAGCGCCACCAGCCCGGGGCATTGTCAGGGGCGTGGATGAGCGTGAGCGGTCCGACCTCCGGGGACGTGCCCGGGATCACAGCTTCGACAGACATGGAGACAGCATATGGTGGCAGGCATCAAAATGGAAACGCTTCCAGCCGCATTAAGCGATGAGCTTCCACGGAAACGGGCAACGTTGCAGGTCAGGTATGGAAACGCTTGCAGAGGGTGTGCCCGCGTTACGCGGCATGCGCCTAGACTGGGTGGACATGTCCGACGACGGGTGGAGGCTTTGGTGGGCAGCGTAGTTGACGAGCTTGAGGCCCTTTTGGCCCCGGGCCAGGTCCACCTGGATGAGGCAGCCCTGCGCCGGTATGCCGTGGACCAGGCGCCGATCATCGACTTCCAGATGCCGCTCGCCGTCGTCTTCCCGGAATCGACAGCGGATGTCCAGAAGGTGGTACGTGCCTGTGCCGCAAGGGCAGTGGCGGTAGTCCCGCGCGGCGCCGGAACCGGGGTGTCGGGCGGAGCGCACGCCACCAAGAACTGCATTGTCCTGTCCCTTGAACGGATGGACCGCATCCTTGCCCTAAACCCTGACGATGAGACTGCGGTGGTGGAACCGGGCGTTGTCAACGCGGTGCTGAACAACGCGGCCGCCGCCCACGGCCTGATGTACGCGCCGGATCCGGCCAGCTTCCGTTCCTCCACGATCGGCGGCAACGTGGCCACCAACGCCGGCGGCCTGCGCTGCGCCAAGTATGGCGTCACCCGCGATTCCGTGCTCGCCCTGGACGTGGTGCTCGCTGACGGCTCCCTGCTCCACACCGGACACCAGACCTTCAAAGGCGTCGCAGGCTACGACCTGACAGGGCTGTTCGTGGGTTCTGAAGGGACACTGGGCATCGTGGTGGGCGTAACGGTGCGTTTGAAATACCTGCCGCAGGAGGTGCATACGGTTGCCGCCTTCTACCCGGACTTCCGGCTGGCCGCCGCAGGCGTCCTGGCCGTGGGCAAGGCGCGCGTGCAGCCGGCCATCATGGAATTGCTCGACGGCGGCACGCTGGCCCAGCTGGACGAGATCCACGGATCGGACCTCGGCGCACGCGGCGGCTCCCTGCTGCTGGTCCAGACGGACGGCTTCGGGGCCGCCGCCGAGGCGGAGGTTGTCCGGAACGTGCTGCGCGCAGGGGGCGCGGCGGTCACTACCGAAGCCAGTGCGGAGGCCGAGCGGCTGGTGGAGCTGCGCCGCCATAGCAGGGGCGCGGAGGTGGATGACCAGTACCGCGTGGGCGAAGACGTGGCCGTGCCCCGCTCCCGCCTCGTGGACTATGTGGCCGCACTGGAGAACATGGCGGCTGCCCACGCAGTAAACCTCAAAGTGGTTGCGCATGCTGGGGACGGGAACCTGCATCCCACCTTCTGGATCGAGAGGGAGTCAACCGGCCCGGACCATGCGGCGATGGAACGGCTGCAGCGGGCGCTGGATGAGTCCATCACGGCGGCACTGGACATGGGCGGCACCATTACCGGCGAGCACGGCGTGGGCCAGTACAAGCTGCGCTGGCTGGGCCAGGAGCAGCCGGAACCCCTGCAGGAGATCCAGCGCAGGATCAAGGAGCTTTTCGATCCCGCGGGCATCCTCAACCCCGGAAAGGCGATCCTGGGCTAGTCGTCGGCGTCCGGGTATTCCTCGATGGACTCGTCCGCCCCGTAGCGGGACTCCTCGGTTTCCACCTCGAGAATCTTGAGCATGCCGGTGTCCGGGTTGAGCATGATGGCAGCCTCGTCCCGCCGGTGCCGCAGGATGGAATCGATGTAGGACTGCACGGCCTCCGCCAGGGGAATGTGGCGTTCCTGCTTCTCCGACATGTACCAGCGGTGTTCCAGCACTTCGTGGACCACTTCGGCCTGCTCGAGTTTTCCGGACAGGTTCCGCGGGATGGACCGGACGATTGGTTCGAAGACCTGGCTGACCCACAGGTGGGCGCTGTATTCCTCGTCCATGTCCGGGTTGTTGTCCGCCCGGAAGGAGTCCATGTCGTTCAGGAGCCGGCGGGCCTGGTTCTCCTGGGCATCCAGGCCCGTGAGGCGCAGCAGGCGCCGCTGGTGGTGGCCGGCGTCCACAACCTTGGGCTGCAGCTGGATCGTGGAACCGTTCTGGGTGGTCTTGATGGCATATTCTTCGACGTCGAAGCCCAGTTCGTTGAGCCGCCGGATACGGGCGCCAACCCGCCAGCGCTCACCGAGTTCGAAGGATTCCTTCTCGGTCAGTTCCGCCCAGAGCCGGCGGTAGCTGTCCATGATGAGTTCACTGGTGGCCACGGGGTCCACTTTTTCCTCAATCAGCCCGCCGTCGAGCAGGTCCATCAGTTCGCCGGCGATGTTGACCCGGGCGATTTCAAGGTCGTACTCGCGTTGCCCGGTGGACAGGTCGGGGTACAGCTCACCGGTTTCCGCGTCCACCAGGTAGGCGGCGAACGCGCCGGCGTCGCGGCGGAAGAGAGTGTTGGAGAGTGAGACGTCGCCCCAGTAGAAGCCGATCAGGTGCAGGCGCACCAGCAGCAGGGCCTGGGCATCGATAAGGCGGGTCAGTGTGTCCTTGCGGAGCATCTGGGAAAACAATGCACGGTATGGCATGGAGAACTTCAGGTGGCGGGTGACCAGCACCGGGTTCAGCGGGCGGCCGTCGGGGGTGGCCCGGCCCGTGATCACGGCCACCGGTTCCACGCACGGAACGTCCAGGCGGGCGAGCTTGCGGAGCATGTGGTACTCGTGCCGTGCAACGTGCTCGGAGGTCTCCTTGATCGCGATCACCGAGCCGCCCAGGTGGGCGAACCGCACGATGTGGCGGGAGATACCGCGGGGCAGGGCGGCGAGGTGCTGCGCCGGCCAGTCCTCCAGGGCGATGTGCCAGGGCAGGTCGAGCAGCTCAGGATCAGCGGCGGCCGCGGTGATGTTGAGCGATGAAACCGAGGCGGCCTTCCCGTCGTCGGCACTGGCGGCCACAAACCGCGGCAGTTTCCCGATTTGCGCGTAGTCGGTGGGTTCGTCGTGCCACTGGGCGCTGTATTCCTCGGTCATGGTCCAATTCTTCCGTACTTGGCGGTGCCCGGCTAAATCCTCGTGGGCGCGTTAAAGTCCGACGGCGGCCCGCACCATTGCGAAAGGTGCGGGCCGCCGTCGTTATCTGGTTGGGCCCACGCTGGCAGGGTTCCCTGGCCGAAGCGGAGCGAGGTTAGGGTGCCGGTGGGGATTAGTCGCCGAGGCGCAGGCCGGTCTTGGTGTCGAACAGGTGCACGTGGCCGGACTGCGGGCGAACGTAGATGGATTCGCCCTTCATCGGGGGACGGCGGCCGTCGACGCGTGCCACGATGTCGTGGTCCTTGCCGTCCAGCGTGGTGTGCCCGTAAACGTAGGCGTCGGCGCCGAGCTCTTCGACAACGTCAACCTCGACCTTCAGGCCTTCGCCGTGCGGAGCGGTCTCAAGGTCTTCCGGACGGGTGCCGAGGGTGACCGTGGAGCCGTGTGCCTCTTCGAGGACGTCGCGCGGCACGGGGTAGACGGTGCCGCCGAACTGCACGCCGCCGTCGACGACGGGAAGTTCCAGCAGGTTCATGGCGGGGGAGCCGATGAAGCCGGCCACGAAAACGTTCTTGGGACGGTCGTAGAGGTTGCGCGGGGTGTCAACCTGCTGCAGCAGGCCGTCCTTCAGCACGGCCACGCGGTCGCCCATGGTCATGGCCTCGACCTGGTCGTGCGTCACGTAGACGGTGGTGACACCCAGGCGGCGGGTGAGGGATGCAATCTGCGTACGGGTCTGGACGCGAAGCTTGGCATCCAGGTTCGACAGCGGCTCATCCATGAGGAAGACCTGCGGGTTACGCACAATCGCGCGGCCCATGGCGACGCGCTGGCGCTGGCCGCCGGAGAGTGCCTTCGGCTTGCGGTCCAGGTACTGCTCGAGGTCGAGGAGCTTGGCGGCTTCGCGGACACGCTCGGCGCGTTCTTCCTTGGAAACGCCGGCGATCTTCAGTGCGAAGCCCATGTTGTCGGCCACAGTCATGTGCGGGTACAGCGCGTAGTTCTGGAAAACCATCGCGATGTCGCGGTCCTTCGGGGGAACATCCGTGACGTCGCGGTCGCCGATCAGGATGCGGCCTGCGTTGACGTCCTCAAGGCCTGCGAGCATGCGCAGGGAGGTGGACTTGCCGCAACCGGAGGGTCCAACGAGGACCAGGAATTCGCCATCGGCGATGTCGATGTTGAGCTTATCGACGGCGGGCTTATCTGTGCCCGGGTACAGACGCGTAGCGTTGTCAAAAGTAACTGTAGCCACAGTTATCAATCCCTTCACCGGCAGGTACGTGCCGGACGATCCGTTGTGAATGGTTCATGTTTGTTCAGTTTTGTGTTGCATGGCGCACGGCCAACGAAGCCGCAGTGCACCGAGTGACGCCGCACGGTGTCTGTGCGCCACATCACAAGCAAGAGTATGTCAGAGCGTATGCCTATTGGCGCAAATGTTACGAACGTCACACGTGGGCTTGCCCACCTCGCTAGTTGGAGGTGGCTGGTGAATCCTCTTCTGCGACAGCGATGCTCCGCTCCTGCAGCAACGTTTCCAGCAGCTCTGCTACGTGGACCGGAGCCTCCACGCGGTATTGGGCCTGCGTGAAATCCAGCCCCACTTTAACGCCCACATCCCCGGGTTCGAGCCGCGCCAGGGCGTCCTCGTCCGTAGTGTCGTCACCAGCGAACAGCACCGCCGTAGCGCCCGTGATCTGGCGCAGGAACGTGACCCCCTCGCCCTTCGAGGCGTTGACCACGGACGTTTCGAGGACCCGTTTGCCGTCCTTCAGGAAGACTCCCTTGCGGTCCTGCAGCAGTGCACGGGCGGCCGCCACTGCATCCGCGGCGACGTCGTCGGCCGCCTGGCGGGTGTGCAGCACCACCCCGGCCGGCTTGTCCTCGAGCATGGTGCCGGGGGCCTCGGCGACGATTTCCGCCAGGATGGCCCGGACCTCGGCCAGCAGCGCTTTTTGTTCCTCGTCCAGGGCCAGCCCGGCAGATCCCGGTCCCAGCCACGCTTCCGCGCCGTGGCTGCCAATCAGCAGCGAATCCACGGGCGGCGAAGCCACCGCACGGAGGCTGGCGAGGGCCCGGCCGGAGATGAGGGCCGTCGTCGTGCGGGGCAGCACGGCAAGGCCGGCGAACGCCGCGGCTGCGCGCGGCAGGGGCCTGGCGTCGTCGGCGTGGCTGACGATGGGCGCCATGGTCCCGTCAAAGTCCATGGCGACCAGGAGGTGGTCGGTCCGGGCGATGTTCCGGACTGCTTCGCGCAGCTCCGGCGACAGGGCCAGCGGTCCCTTCGAGAACTCAGGAGTCATCGCGGACCACCTTTTCGTGCAGGGCGCGCAGGAAGTCGGCGGACCAGTGGTCGACGTCGTGCTCCAAAATCTGCTTCCGCATGGCGCGCATGCGCCGGGACGCTTCACGCGGGGCCAGTTCCACGGCGTTCATGATGGTGTTCTTGAGGCCGGCGATGTCATGCGGGTTGACCAGCAGTGCTTGCTTGAGCTGGTCCGCCGCCCCGGTGAATTCGCTCAGGACCAGGGCACCGTCGTTGTTGGTCCTGGCGGTGACGTACTCCTTGGCCACGAGGTTCATGCCGTCGCGCAGGGCGGTGACAAGCATGACGTCCGCGGCCAGGTAGAGCGCCACCATTTCCTCCACCGGGTAACTGTGGTGCAGGTACCGGACGGCCGTGTTCTCGAGGGTGTCGTAGGTGCCGTTGATGTGGCCTACGGTGCCTTCGACCTCTTCGCGCAGGAGGCGGTACTGTTCCACGCGCTCGCGGCTGGGCGAGGCTACCTGGATGAGGGTTGCTTCGCCCACTGCGAGCCGGCCGTCGGCCAGCAGTTCCTCGAACGCCTTCAGCCGGTGCCGGATGCCCTTGGTGTAGTCCAGCCGGTCCACGCCAAGCAGGATGGTCTTGGGGTTGCCGAGATCCTGCCTGATCTGCCGGGCGCGCTCAATGATGTCCGGCCTGGCGGCAAGCTCGGTGATCTGCTGTACGTCGATGGAGATGGGGAAGGCCTGTGCCCGGGAAATGTGCGTCAGCTCGCCGTCGCCGTCCTTGACGTGCACCTGCTGCTGCTTGACGCTGGCGCCCAGGAAGCGGCGTGCCGAGCGCATGAAGTTTCCGGCGTCACTGGGCCGCTGGAAGCCCACGAGGTCGGCGCCGAGCAGGCCGTCGATGATGGCCTGGCGCCACGGGAGCTGCGCGAAGATCTCCGGCGGGGGGAAGGGGATGTGGTTGAAGAACCCGATCCGGAGGTCCGGCCGCGCCTGCCGCAACATCCGGGGCACCAGCTGCAACTGGTAGTCCTGGACCCAGACCGTGGCCTTGTGGTCCGCGTAGCGGGCAACCGCGTCCGCGAAGCGCTGGTTGACCTTGCGGTATGTCTCCCACCAGGTGCGGTGGAATTCCGGCGGGGCGATGACGTCGTGGTAGAGCGGCCAGAGTGTGGCGTTGGAGAAGCCCTCGTAATACAGCTCAACGTCGTCGGTGCTGAGCTGGACGGGCACCAGGTCCATGCCGCCGTGGCTGAAGGGTGTGACCGTCTCATCCGGGGCGCCATGCCAGCCCACCCATGCGCCGTCTGTCTTGGTCATCATGGGTGCGAGCGCCGTTACGAGTCCGCCGGGGGAGCGGCGCCAGCCGGAACCGTCGTCACCGCTGTCACCCGGGCCGCAACGGTCCACCGGCAGCCTGTTGGAGACCACCATGAAGTCGTACTTTGTCTCTTCGCCGTGGCTGCTGCCGGCGGCGCCTGCCGCGTCTGTAGCGGCAGGTTTTTCCTGGACGGGTGTTTGCATTGCGGCCCCCTGGGGTTGCTTGTGCCTCTTCCCACCCTAGCCGTGCCGGAATCTTCGGTGCCATTCGTCCGTTCGTCAAGAGGGACAAATACTTGAAGAGGCAAGCTCTCAGGTTTCTCCCCTAAAATGGGGTGGTGCCACGAAGTGGTCCCCCCACGTCGATCGACCCAAGGAACACATGAGCCCTTCAAACGAAGTACGCAAGTCCAAGGCTGAACGGACAGCGGAGGCGCGGGAAAAGGCGCGCCTGATCCGCGAGGCGCAGCTCAAGAAGGACAAGCGCAACAAGCTGCTGATCGGCTGGGGAATCGTGGCTGCCGTGGTGGCCATTCTTGCCATCGTGGCGCTGGTCGTCACCACCAGCATCCGCCAGAACACCCCAATCGCGGACCAGGGCCCGGTACCTGCCGGCGCGAACGCCAACGGCGGTGTAACGCTCCTGGCCAACACTGAGGTCAAGGAAACGGACGATGCAAGCACCGTGGACATCGCCAACGTCCCCGCCAAGCCGGAGACCCCGCCCACGCCCGTGGTGGCACCGGGTGCCGAGGCTGAGGAGGGGCAGCCGGTCAAGGTTGTGGCCTACATCGACTTCATCTGCCCCGTCTGCAAGCGGTTTGAGGACACCTACAACGATGCGCTGACCGGCCTGCGCAACGAGGGCAAGATTTCGCTCGAATACCGCCCGCTTGGCTTCCTGGACCGGATGTCCAGCACCAACTACTCCTCGCGCTCCGCGAACGCCGCCGCCTGCGTGGCAGACACCGCGCCGGACAAGTACGCCGAATACGTAGAGGTTCTCTTCACCAACCAGCCCGCAGAAGGCGGCGCCGGCCTCTCCGACGACAAGCTCAAGTCCCTTGCCAGCGAGATCGGCGCGGACATCAACAGCTGCGTGGACAACAAGACCTTCCGTCCCTACGTCAAGTACTCCACCGAGCTGGCCTCCAACATCGGAGTCACCGGAACCCCCACCGTCTTCATTGACGGCAAGCAGTGGGACGGCGGCACCGACCTGAACGCCGAGATCCAGGCCGCAATCGACGCCAAGGCCTAGCCACGGCCAGGATCACTGTCGCGAATGGGCCCGTCCCCCGGTTTGCCGGGAGACGGGCCCGTTTCCGTTTGCCCGCTCTGCCGGCACCCCCGCCCCAATAGCGGCGCGAAGGCGTTTTTACCACCGGCAGGAGTTGGGCTACCCTTATCTAGCGCCGTCAAGGCGCTGCCCGCAAGGGCATGCCTCCTTAGCTCAGTTGGCCAGAGCACCGCTCTTGTAAAGCGGGGGTCGTCGGTTCGAATCCGACAGGGGGCTCCAGCCAGCCAGCCAGCCAGAAGCCGGCCCCGCTTTCGTTTTCCACTCCTGGCTTCGCCGCGGATTGACCGCGTCCTGCAGCTCCGTGCCGTCATTTCGCCGGGATACGCCCGGCACATTGCCGTCGGGCAGTACTAGGCTGGTGCCATCCAATAATCAGCCTGCTGATCAAAGGAGGCAGGGCGCCATGCCAAAGACCGGTAAGAACGACCACGCCCGCAAGGACGAGCTGCCCTCGACGCTGCAGCGTTCAGACCAAAAAGCACAGGACACGTTCGCCAAAACCTACGATTCCGCCCTGGAGTCCTACGGCAACGACGAGGGCCGTGCCGCCCGCACCGCCTTCGCTTCCCTGAAGCACAGCTACGAGAAGGTGGGGGACCACTGGGAGCCCAAGGACAAAAAGGGCCCTTCGGACAGGCGTGCGGAAGAACGCGGTGCCGGGTCATCCAAACCCACAGCCGGAGGCGTCGACGCAAATGCCTCAAAGGAGCACCTGTACGGGCTCGCGAAAAAGATGGACATCAAGGGCCGTTCCAGGATGCGCAAGGACGAACTGGTCAAGGCGCTGCAGAAGGCCAACGACGCCGCCACCCGCAAAGCCCGGGAATAGCTGCCGCGCGCGTGGGCCTGCAGGGCCGGGTCCGGGGCAGCCCGTCCGGCACGACTCTTGCCGTAACGCCTCACAGGGTGTCGAATCAGAGGACACATTAGGACGGGTTGAACGGCAACGACGCCAGGAGGTTCCCATGTCGGTGAAAGGCACCAAGGACTCAGCGAGGACATCCGGCGGCCGGACCGGCCCGGAAACGCGGCGCGCAGATGGATCCGCAGGGGTGGCGGCGGAGGATCCCGCGCGGATCCGCAACATCGCGCTCGTGGGACATTCGGGCGCCGGCAAGACCCTGCTGATCGAAGCCCTGCTCGCGGCGAACGGCATGATCACCCGCAAGGGGTCCATCGCCGACGGCACGACTGTCAGCGACTCCGATCCGGCCGCTGTACACCAGCAAAGATCGGTGACGTTGTCGCTGGTGCCGCTGCTTATCGATGACGTCAAGGTCAACCTCCTCGATACGCCGGGGTACCCGGACTTCATCGGCGAAATGCGTGCAGGGCTGCGGGCTGCGGACGCCGCCCTTTTTGTTGTCTCCGCCGTGGACGGCATCGACGCCACCACCACCGCGCTGTGGGGTGAATGCGAGCAGGCAAGGCTGCCGCGGGCCGTCGTGATTACGCGGACGGACCATCCGCGGGCGGATTACGACGGCGCCCTGGCCGCCTGCCGGAAAGCGTTCGGCGACGGCGTCCTGCCGCTTTACGTGCCCGTGCGGACGGACGGGGATGCTGCCGGCCTCCTGGGACTGCTTTCCGGAACGGTCACCGAATACGCCGAAGGGGAAAGCCCGCTGACGCGCAACGCCGACGCCGGCGTGCTGGCAGGCGCGGAGGCGGCACGCGGTGAGCTGATCGAGGGGATCATCGCCGAGAGCGAGGACGAAACGCTGATGGACCGTTACCTCGGCGGTGAGGACATCGACACCGCCGTCCTGGTCGAGGACCTGGAGACCGCCGTCGCACGCGGATCCTTTTTCCCGGTCCTTCCCACATCCGCGCTGACCGGCCTGGGAACCGCCGAACTCCTGGAGGTGCTGGTCCGGGCATTCCCGCCCCCAACGGAGCGCAGCCTGCAGGACGTGACGGACCTGTCCGGCCAGCCCGGAAGCCCGCTGGGCTGCGACCCCTCCGGACCGCTCGCCGCCGAGGTGGTGCGGACCTCCATCGACCCCTTCCTGGGCCGGATCTGCCTGGTCCGGGTGTTCTCCGGGACCCTGCGTGAGGATTCTCCCGTGCACGTGGGCGGGCACGGCCTGGCGGACCGCGGCCACCAGGACCATGACACGGACGAGCGCGTCACGCACATCTACTCACCCCTCGGCGCGACCCTTCGCCCGGTGCCGTATGCCGTGGCGGGGGACATCTGCGCGCTCGCCAAACTGGGAAGCGCCGAAACCGGTGACACCATATCCGGCCGGGACAACCCGCTCATGCTCGCCACGTGGGAGATGCCAGAGCCCTTGCTGCCGGTCGCGGTGGAACCCGACTCGCGCAGCGACGAGGATGCCCTCGCCAGGAGCCTGGGCAAGATTGCGGCCGGTGATCCCACGTTGCGGGTGGAAAGGAACGCCGAGACACACCAGTTGGTCCTGTGGTGCATGGGGGAGGCGCACGCCGAGGTTGTCCTGGACCGGCTCCGGGAGCAGGGGGTGAAACTGCACACCGTTGATGTGGTGACTCCGCTGCGCGAGACGTTTGCGGTGCCGTCGTCCGGGCACGGGCGGCACGTCAAGCAATCCGGCGGGCACGGCCAGTACGCGGTCTGCGACATTGACGTGGAGCCGCTCGACCGCGGTGCCGGATTCGAGTTCCTGGACAAGACCGTGGGCGGGGTCATTCCGGGCACCTTCATCCCATCCGTGGAAAAGGGCGTCCGGGCGCAAATGGAGAAAGGCGTGTCAGCCGGTTTCCCCGTTGTGGATGTGCGCGTCACGCTGACAGGCGGCAAAGCCCACAGCGTCGACTCCTCTGACGCCGCGTTCCAGGCCGCCGGCGCCCTTGCCCTTCGGGAGGCTGCCGCCGGGGGGAAAATCCAGCTGCTGGAGCCGGTGTCCTCGGTAGGCATCACGGTGTCGGACGAACACGTGGGTTCCGTGATGAGCGATCTCTCCAGCCGCCGCGGCAGGCTCACCGGCACCACGTCCTCAGGGGACGGGCTGACGCAGATCAGCGCGGAAGTGCCGGACCAGGAACTGCTGCGCTACGCCATTGAACTGCGTGCCCTCACGGCAGGAACCGGGCGGTTCACCCGCCGTTACCTGCGGCACGATCCCGTGCCGGCAAGCTTCAGCCCGTCCTGAGCCCCTCCTGGATTCAGCCCCGATGAACCCCGCCGCCCGCAAGATCCAGCGCGTGTACCTGGTATTGACGCTGGGCAACACGCTCGCGACCTCGTTCATCTGGGGCATCAACACCCTGTTCCTGCTCGACGCCGGGCTGAGCAACCTCGAAGCCTTCGCCGCCAACGCTTTCTTTACCGCCGGCATGGTGCTCTTCGAGGTGCCGACCGGGGTCGTGGCGGACGGCTGGGGCCGCCGCGTGTCCTTCCTGCTCGGCACCATCACCCTGGCCGCGTCTACTTTCCTGTACTACCTGCTGTGGCAATGGTCCGCCCCCTTCTGGTGGTGGGCCGTGGTGTCGGTGCTGCTGGGCCTCGGATTTACATTTTTCTCCGGCGCCGTCGAGGCCTGGCTGGTGGACGCCCTGCACTTCTCCGGATACGACGGCGGGCTGGAGGCAGTACTGGGCAGGGGGCAGATGGTGTCCGGGGTGGCGATGCTGGCCGGTTCGGTGGCCGGGGGCGTGATCGCCCAGGCCACCACCCTCGGCGTGCCGTTCCTGCTCCGTGTCGGGGTCCTGGTGGCCATGTTTGCCGTCGCCTTCCTGCTGATGCGCGACGTCGGTTTCACACCGGAAAGGTCGGCGCACCCGCTGCGGGCCACCCGGTCCGTCCTGAAGGCATCGATCGACAGCGGCTTCAAGCACCCGCCCGTGCGCTTTATCATGCTGGCCGCACCCTTCACGGAGGGAGTGGGCTTCTACGTCTTCTATGCACTGCAGCCCTACCTGCTGCAGCTGTTCGGTGATCCCCGCGCCTACGCCATCGCCGGGCTGGCGGCCGCCATTGTGGCCGGCGCGGACATCGTGGGCGGATGGATGGCGCCGCGGGTGCGGCAGTTGGTCCGCAGGCGGACCACGGTGCTGATCGCCAGCAACCTCATCAGCTGCCTGATCCTGGTGGGGCTGCTGTTCACCAGCGTTTTCTGGCTGGCCCTGGTGCTCCTGTCGCTGTGGGCAGTGGTGGGGGCGGCAGGGACGCCAGTGCGCCAGGCCTACCTGAACGACATGATTGAGTCGAGGCAGCGGGCCACGGTGCTCAGCTTCGACTCGTTGATGGGCTCGAGCGGCGGCGTCGTTATCCAGCCGGCGCTCGGCCGGACCGCAGACCTGTATGGCTACCCGGCCTCACTGGCCGTGAGCGGTGCCGTGCAGCTGCTCGCGGCACCGTTCATCCTGCTGAGCAGGCGGCAGCGCTCGCAGGCGGATACGGCGTCGGATGTCACGGCTAAGCCCTGACGCACGCGCCGGTGCCCGGGCGGCGCCGGAACAGGTTGAGAACCAGCGGCGGACGGTTCGGTCCGCGTCCATCAGTTCGAGCAGCTTCCGCGCCGCCTCACGGATATCGTCGTGGCCGTACTGGGCGGCCCTGCCCTCCAGCGAGATCACCGCGCAACGGTGGACCTTGCTGAAATCCCCATACGGAAAGCTGACACTGCCCTTGGTGCCCTCCGACTTCCCGTCATCCTTGCCAAGGTGCCACTCGGCATAATCCCCGAACCCGTGCTTGTCGATGAACGAATTTTCCTGGTCGGTGGACGGCGCGTGCTCACTCCAGTCATCCCGGATGTCACGCACGAACTTGCCTGCCTCGATGAGCTTCCGCGCGTGCGTGAGGGCCTTGCGGTTCAGCTTCACTGCCATGCTGCCTCCTCGAAAATCCGGACACCGGTACCCAACGGCCAAGCGGTTCCAGCGTAGGACGGCGGCCGGAAAAGTGCCATGGATTTACGCCGGTGCCACCGGAGCGAAACACGCCCACAACATCGGCCGCATAGGTTGCAGCAATGACACCAGATTTCCTGTGCCGGGTCCGCGGCTGGCTTTCCGACACCTTCATCTGTGAATCGCAGGACGATGCTGCCGGGGCAATGGCGGACGCCACCCGTTGGGGCTGGCTGCCCGCACTGAGTGGAGTGGCCATAGCCGCAGGTCAGGCACACAACGACCAAGCCGCGGCGGCCGGCAGGGGCAACAGGATGTCCGCTTGACCACACTATTGCGCCGGTGGCGGGAGCATGCCCTAAACTGCTGCACTGAGGTGCCGGTAATGGCGCTGTGCAGCAACGAAAGTGAACACCGCAATGGCTACCGATTACGATGCTCCACGCAAGCAGGAAGAAGAGTCGCCGGCTGACTCGCTTGAAGCCCTCCAGGCCTCCCGGGGCGGCAACGCGCAGACCGCCGTCATCGACGTCGACGAGAACGACACCGCCGAAGGCATCGACCTGCCAGGGGCCGATCTTTCCAACGAGGAACTGACGGTTATTGTGGTTCCCGAGCAGCAGGACGAATTCACGTGCGGGTCCTGCTTCCTGGTCCGCCACCGCTCCCAGGTGGCCCGCGAAAAGAACGGCCAGAAGTACTGCATCGAGTGTGAAGGCTAGTCTTGCGCCGCCGTTACCCGCGGTAACAGCGGGGTGCAGATCCGGTACCAAAAGCGTCAAGAAAGGCCCGTAGGCAGGCCCGGATTTACGGTCCGTTTATGCTGCCGGCGGCACCCTAACGGTTCCGCTCCGAAGCGGCCACAGCCCTCGTTTCGGGCCCGCTGCCGACTTAATCTTGAGCTATCCAATCGCTCCTTCCTTGGGTGGCTCCACAATGAAAAAACTCACCGTCTGGCTCTCGGCCATCCTTATGGCTGTCGGGCTGGGAATACTGGTTCCGGGGCCCGCCTCGGCGACCACCTCGTATTGCGGACTGGTCTGGGGGTCCCTGTCCAAGGCTGAAGATTCCTTCAGTGCAGCATCCGTCACCAACGTCCGGACCGGGCAGCACTACTGCTTCGACCGGCTGGTGGTGGACCTCAATGGCCCGGCGTCCGGGTACACCGTCCGTTACGTACCCCAGGTGGTCCAGGACGGGTCCGGATTCCCCGTGCCCCTTCGCGGCGGTGCCCGGCTGCAGGTGAAGCTGAACGCGCCCGCCTATGACCCGGCCACCGGCCAGCCCACGTACAACCCCGCCAACCAGGCTGAACTCTCCAACGTCTCCGGTTACCAGACCTTCCGCCAGGTGGCCTGGGCAGGAAGCTACGAGGGCTACACGACGGTTGGGCTGGGCGTCCGTGCCCGGCTTCCGTTCAGGGTGTTCACCCTGGATGGTCCCGGCGCAGGTTCCCGGCTGGTCGTTGACGTGGCGCACTTCTGGTGACGCAGGCGCCGTCGTAGTAAACCGCCGCCGTTAACAACAAAGGGTGCCGTGCCCCGGAAGCCTGGGGCACGGCACCTTTGTGGCTGCGTGTTTTCCTACTCCGGAACCACCAGCGCGGGGGTGTCCTTCCGGAGCGTCTCGCCGCGGAAGAATCCGGGCCGGAGCCGCGCCATGACCAGCATGAACACCGCGCCCAGGGCGAGGATGCCCACGCCAAGGATGAACACGAGGCCAACACCGAAAACCTCAGAGCCGCTGCCAAAGTCAGGCGCCAGGCTGTCCACGGCGGTCTGGAAGAACACCACGAACAGGCCCACCCCACCCAGCACCGGGCACACCAGACGCAGGATGAAGTTGCGGGTGCTGCTGAAGACGCTGTGCCTGAAGTACCAGGCGCAGGCAAGGGCGGTAAGGCCGTAGTAGAAGCAGATCATCAGGCCCAGCGAAACGATGGTGTCGTTCAGGACGTTTTCGCTGACCACATGCATGACGGCGTAGAACCCCGCGGAAACAATGCCGGCAACGATGGTGGCGAAGCCCGGCGTCGCGAACTTCCTGCTGACCTTGCCGAAGCGCTCCGGCAGGGCGCCGTAGTGGCCCATGGCGAGGAGCCCGCGGGCCGGTGACATGAAGGTGGACTGCAGGGACGCCGCTGAGCTTGACAGCACGGCGAGGGACATCAGGATGGCAAACGGACCCATGATGGGGGAGGCCAGGGCCGTGAAGATGTTCTCGTGGATTTCCGTGTTGTTCAGTCCGTTGCCGGTGTCGCCCAGGCCGGCGAACATCATGGTGGCGATGCTCACCAGGAGGTAGATGCCGAGCACGATCACGGCGGTCAAGGTCCCGGCCACTCCCGCCGTCTTCTTGCCGTTGGCCGTTTCCTCATTCAGGGTCAGGCACACGTCCCACCCCCAATAAACAAAAATGGACAGCGAAATTCCTGCGGCCACCTGACTGAAGGTTTCCACTTTGGTGATATCGAACCAATCCCAGCTGAACGGAATGGCCGTCTCGGAGCTGGACCAGTTTGCGAAGGCCATGGCGACGAACAGGCCCAGGACCAGCAGCTGGAAACCCACCAGGCCGTACTGGACCAGCTTGGTGGCGTGCAGGCCGCGGTAGCTGACCCAGACCGCAAGGGCAACAAACACCAGGCAGGTGGCGACGTTCAGGACCTTGTTATCCGCGAGGGCGGCCAGTTCGGCGTTTCCGGTGAGCTGGGACAGGAACAGGTAGAAGAAGTCCACGGCAACACCGGCGAGGTTGGACAGCACAATGATGTTGGCGGCCAGCAGCCCCCAGCCGCCCATCCAGCCCACCCAGGGGCCGAAGGCCTTGGTGACCCAGGTGAAGGTGGTGCCGCTGTCCGGGGAGTCGGCGTTAAGTTCCCGGTAGGCGAGGGAGACAAGGATCATCGGGATGAAGCCGATGAGGAAGATGACAGGCAGCTGGAGTCCGGCTTCATTGACGGTGGGGCCCAGTGCGCTGGTGAGGGTATAGGCGGGGGCGATGGTGGAGATGCCGAGGACGACGACGGCGAGGAGCCCCAGTTGCCCGCCCTTCAGTCCCTTGGAGGAGATTCCGCCGCTGGCGGATGGTTGGTTGCCGGAGCCGGCGGAAGACGTGCTGGTGCGGAGCGTCTCTGTCATGGCACCACTTTCTGGAAGACTGTATGACCATGGTCACTATATGAATGACGTTCATTTAGTATGGGGGGCGGACGCCGCTCGCGCAAGGGGAGATATGAATCACGTTCGTTTATGACTGCCGGGCAGGGTTAGTAAGCTTACTGAGAAACTTGCCCGGCCGGCCGCTCCATGCGCAGGCAGGGCTGGTAGCGTCACACGTACTGGACCATTCGAGGAGGACTGATGAAAGCTTCACCGACACTGACCAACAACCTGCAGGCCGTACTTACGGACCTGATCGAGCTGCACATCCAGGGCAAGCAGGCGCATTGGAACATCGTGGGCACCAACTTCCGCGACCTCCACCTCCAGCTGGACGAGATCGTGGACGCCGCGCGCCAGTTCGCCGACGACACCGCCGAGCGCATGCGCGCCCTGCATGCCCTTCCCGACGGCCGCAGCTCCACCGTTTCCGGATCCACCAGCCTGGCGCAGTTCCCCGAAGGGCTGATCAGCACCAAGGATGCCATCGAGCGGATCGTCGCCGCGCTCGAAGCCGCCGTGGGCACCATGCGCAAGGTCCATGATGAGGTGGATGAGGAGGACCCCACATCGGCCGACCTCCTGCACGAGTTCATCCTCAAGCTGGAGCAGTTCGCCTGGATGGTGAACGCCGAAACCCTCAAGCCCACCGCCAGCGTCACCGCGCCGGATTCGAAGTAGTCCGCCGCGGCCGGGCTTCAGCAGCCAGAGGCGCCCGGCGCCGGAGATTGACCTCCGGCGCCGGGCGCTTTTTATTGTCCTGGTGATTGCCGTTGGAGCCGGTGCCGCTAGGCCGCTTTCGGCACCTTCCGAAGCACGACGGCGGCGCTGACTGCCGCCGCCGCCATCAGGACCAGGCCAATCGCCGCAGTCACGTGGACGCCGGAAGCGAACGCGCCGGCCGCGGCAGTGCGCACAGCATCCGCCAGGGGAGTGGGCAGGGTGGATGCAAGGTCCATGGCACCGGCCAGTGTCTCCCGCGCACTGTGGACGGCTCCGGGTGCGGACGACTCCGCCAGGGCCGCCGGCAGCCGCAGGTTGTGCTGGTATGACGCTGTCAATATGGAGCCCAACACTGCGGTACCCAGCAGTGCGCCCACCTCGTAACCGGTCTCCGATACCGCCGCCGCGGCGCCCGACTTTTCCGGCGGGGCCGCACCCAGGATGAGGTCGTTGGAAATGGTCTCCGCCGTGCCCACTCCCAGCGCCAGGACCAGCAGGGCGGCCAGCAGCAGTGAGGGGCCGCCGTCGTGGTTTCCAAACGCGACCAGGCTGTAGCCCGCAGCGCTGAATGCGAGCCCGGCGCCCACCACGAATCCCGGGCGGACCCGCCGCACCAGCGGCACCACCGCAAGTCCCGACACGACCGTGGCGGCAAGCGCCGGGATCATCGCAACCCCCGCTGCCGACGGAGTCATCCCCTCGAGGAGCTGCAGGTGCTGCGCCAGGAAAAGGATGAAGCCGTTGAAGGAGAACAGGGCCAGGACATTGGCGGTGATGGCCATGCTGAACACACTGTTCCGGAACAGGGACATGTCGAGCAGCGGATGCTCCAGCTTCAGCTGGCGCCGGACAAACACCGCCCCCATCGCCACACTGAACGCCGCGGTGGCGATGCCGGCAGGGGATGGCCCCTCCGTTGCCATTTCCTTGATGCCGTAGACCAGGGGGACCATCACCAGCAGTGAGAGCAGGACGCTTGGGACGTCAACCTTGCCGGGGGAGGGATCCCTGGACTCGGGAATCAGTGCCGGCCCCAGGGCCATGAGCGGCAGCATCAGGGGAACGGCGACGAGGAAGACGGCGCCCCACCAGTAGTGCTCGACCAGCCAGCCGCCGAAGATTGGGCCGAGGGCTGCGCCGCCGGAGAAGCCTGCGGCCCAGATGCCCACCGCGAGGCGGCGGCGGTTGGGTTGCGGGAAGATGTTGCGGATCAGGGACAGCGTGGAGGGCATCAGCATTGCGCCGAAGAACCCCAGCGACGCCCGCCCGGCGATCAGCCACTCCGCGGTGGGGGCGAACGCCGCGGCTGCCGACAGTGCAGCGAAGCCGAAACTGCCAATCAGCAGCAGGCGGCGCCGGCCGATGCGGTCCCCGAGGCTGCCCATGGAAACCAGCAGGCCGGCCAGCACCAGCGGGTATGCGTCGACGATCCACAGGAGCTGGACGCCCGAGGGATCCAGCGCGCGGGCGATGGCCGGCAGGGCGAACGTCAGGGCTGTGTTGTCCACGGCGACCAGCAGGACCGGAAACATCAGCAATCCCAAGGCGAGCCAGTCCCGACGGGAGGCGCGGATGCCGGAGGCGCCAGCGGGGGAAACCGGGTGCCGGGTGCGGGAAGGGGAAGTGGTCATGAAATAACTATACCGTCCAGACGGTACAGTTATAAATGCTCCGGGGGTGAAGTCCCGCCCGCCCGGGAAGGCATGATGGAAGGCATGCCCCGAAAACCTGTAGCGCGTGAAGCTGTCCTCGACGCCTTTGAAGCCCTCCTCATCGACGTGGGGGAGCGGGCGGCGACCCTGGACGCTGTCGCGGCAAAAGCCGGGGTTTCGAAAGGCGGCCTCCTCTACCACTTTCCCAACAAGGAAGCCCTGATCCAGGTGCTCCTGGACCGCCTGGACCAGCTTGCTGGAGCAGACGCCGATGCCATGGCCCGGGCGGACGAAGGTGCGGCCGCGTATTTCATCCGCACCTCCGTGTGGGCCGGCACCCCGCTGGACAGGGTGATCGTTGCTGCCACCAGGCTGGCGGAGGTGGCGCACGAGGAGACCCGGCGCCGGTTCGCCGCCATCCAGCAGCGCTGGCTGGACGAAATTGCCGCTGACGTGGGGCCTGCACTGGCGAAGGCTGTGCTCTACATGGGCGACGGCCTGTACTTCAACGCCATGCTCTCCGTAGGCCCCGCGCAGGCCGGCGGTGCAGGCTCCGACGTGGACGACCTGCTGGCCGCCCTGGAACGGCTGCGCCGGTAGCCCTGCATGGGCCTGCCAATGGCCCGGCGACCAGTTGCCTGCCATTTGCCCGGCGACCATTTGCTACGTGGCCGGGGGCGTAGGACAATTAATCGCTGTGGGAGCCGTTGCCGGCTTCCGCGCAATCCAAGTGAATAGCCTTTGATCTGCGGCGGGAGAGTTCTGCCGGAAGTACAGCAGGCGCCGTAGGAGCAAATCCTCCCCAGGAATCTCACAGGCCCATGTACCGCCGCGGCGAGGCACCTCTGGAAAGCAGCAGGCAGTCCGCCCGGTGAATCCCCACGGAATCCCGGACTGTTGTGCTCACCGACGGTGCAAGCGGAGCCCGGCCCACGGCCGGCACGCGGAAACTCTCAGGTCCAATACAGAGCGGGGAGGAACCCGAATCGCTGCGGCGTACCCTGCGCCGCCTGAGTACCTGGAGTTCCTTCGTGTCGGTTAGTTCAGCCTCCACCACCTTCGTAGACCGCCATATCGGCGCACGCCGCCAAGCGGACGTCAGCGCCATGCTCAAGGCCGTCGGCTACGACACCGTCGACTCCCTGGTTGACACCGCCGTTCCCAAGGTCATCCGGCAGGAGACCGCGCTTCGGCTCTCCGACGCCCTTAGCGAGGTTGAGGTCCTTGCCGAGCTGCGCCGCATTGCCGGGAAGAACAAGACCGCCGTGCAGTTGATCGGGCAGGGCTACTACGACACCGTGACCCCGCCGGTGATCCGCCGCAACATCCTTGAGTCCCCGGCCTGGTACACCGCCTACACCCCGTACCAGCCGGAGATTTCACAGGGCCGGCTCGAGGCGCTGCTGAACTTCCAGACCATGGTCCAGGACCTGGTGGGACTGCCCATCGCCAACGCGTCGCTGCTGGACGAAGCCACCGCCGTCGCCGAAGCCGTGCTGCTGATGCGCCGCGCCAACAAGGCCAAGCCGGCCGCCGACGGCAAGACCGTCCTGGACATCGATGTGCTTCCGCAGACCATCGCGATCGTGAAGGGCCGCGCTGAGGCGCTCGGTTTCGAGGTGGAGGTCGCCGACCTGTCCCAGGGCCTGCCCGAGGGCGACATCAACGGCATCGTGCTGCAGCAACCCGGTGTTTCCGGACGCGTCTGGGACCAGTCCGGAGTGATCGCTGAGGCCAAGGAACGTGGCGCCCTGGTCACCGTTGCCGCGGACCTGCTGGCGCTGACCCTGATCACGCCGCCGGGTGAGCAGGGCGCGGACATTGCGGTCGGCTCCGCCCAGCGCTTTGGCGTCCCGCTGTTCTTCGGCGGCCCGCACGCCGCGTACATGGCCGTCCGAAAGGGCCTGGAGCGTTCGCTGCCCGGCCGCCTGGTGGGCGTTTCCAAGGACGACGCCGGTGTCCCCGCCTACCGCCTCGCGCTGCAGACCCGCGAACAGCACATCCGCCGCGAGAAGGCGACGTCCAACATCTGCACCGCGCAGGCGCTGCTGGCGATCGTGGCCTCCATGTACGCCGTGTACCACGGCCCGGACGGCCTGAAGGCGATTGCCGAAACCGCCCACGGCCACGCCCGCACGCTGGCAGCTTCCCTTGCCGCCGCCGGGGCTGACGTCCTGCACACCAGCTTCTTTGACACCCTGACCGTCCGCGTCCCCGGCCGTGCGGCCGTCATCCTCGCCGACGCCGAGGCCCGCGGCATCAACCTGCGCTTCGTGGATGCCGACACCGTGGGCATTTCCCTGGATGAAACCACGACGGCGGCCATCGTCGCCGAGGTCGCTGGCATCTTCGGTGCCACCGTCACCGGCGAAGGGAAGTTTGCCCTGGAAGCCGGTGTCGAACGGTCTTCCGACTACCTCCAGCACCCGGTTTTCAGCACGCACCGGTCCGAGACCCAGCTGCTGCGCTACATCCGCAAGCTCTCCGACCGGGACCTGGCGCTGGACCGGACCATGATCCCGCTGGGCTCCTGCACCATGAAGCTGAACGCCACCGCCGAGATGGAAGCCATCTCCTGGCCGGAATTCGCGTCCATCCACCCGTTCGCACCTGACTCCCAGACCGAGGGCTGGCGCGAACTGATCGCCGGGCTGGAAGCTGACCTGACCGAGATCACCGGCTACGACCAGGTGTCCATCCAGCCCAACGCCGGATCCCAGGGCGAACTCGCCGGCCTGCTGGCGATCCGCGGCTACCACCATTCCCGCGGGGACGAACAGCGCAACATCTGCCTGATCCCGGCCTCGGCGCACGGCACCAACGCCGCCTCCGCGGTCCTGGCCGGCATGAAGGTCGTGGTGGTCGCCACGGCACCTGACGGAACCATCGACCACGCCGACCTGCAGGCCAAGATCGAGGCCCACAAGGACGCCTTGTCCTGCATCATGATCACCTACCCGTCCACCCACGGCGTGTACGACGGCGACGTGACAGAGATCTGCGACGCCGTCCACGCCGCCGGCGGGCAGGTCTACGTCGACGGCGCCAACCTCAACGCCCTGGTCGGGCTGGCGCAGCCGGGCAAGTTCGGCGGCGACGTGTCCCACCTGAACCTGCACAAGACCTTCTGCATCCCGCACGGCGGCGGCGGACCCGGCGTCGGACCCGTTGCTGCCAAGGCGCACCTGGCACCCTTCATGCCCGGCGATGCCACCACCTGGAAGGCAGGCTCCGGCGCCACGGACGTCCCGATCTCCGCGTCGCGGTTCGGCTCCGCCGGTGTCCTGCCGATCTCCTGGGCCTACGTAAAGCTCATGGGCGGAGAAGGCCTGACCGAGGCGACAAAGTCCGCGCTGCTCGCTGCCAACTATGTTGCCGCCCGCCTCAACGAGTACTTCCCGGTGCTCTACACCGGTGAAGGCGGACTGGTGGCCCACGAGTGCATCCTGGACCTGCGCGAACTCACAGCCCGCACCGGCGTAACCGCCGAGGATGTGGCCAAGCGCCTGATCGACTTCGGCTTCCACGCCCCCACCCTCGCGTTCCCGGTGGCGGGAACCCTGATGGTGGAGCCCACCGAGTCCGAGGACCTCGCGGAGATCGACCGCTTCATTGACGCGATGATCACTATCCGGAAGGAAATCGACCAGGTGGCCAACGGGGACTTCAGGGTGCAGGACTCACCGCTGCGCCGCGCACCCCACACGGCAGCCGCCGTCGTGTCTTCCGACTGGGACCGCGCCTACCCGCGCGAGCAGGCCGCCTTCCCCGCGCACCACAAGCAGGACAAGTACTTCCCGCCCGTGGGCCGCATCGACGGCGCCGCCGGCGACCGCAACCTCATCTGCTCCTGCCCGCCCCTCGAAGCCTTCGAGGACAACGCAGCTTTCGAGAACTGAGGACCGGCACCATGACCGACAAGTACACGGCCCTTTACGACGAGCACAAGAAACTGGGCGCCTCGTTCACCGACTTCGGCGGCTGGCAGATGCCCCTGAAATACAGCTCCGAGCTCGCCGAACACCATGCCGTCCGGAAGGGGGCAGGCCTCTTCGACCTCTCCCACATGGGCGAAGTCTGGGTCACCGGGGCCGATGCCGCCGCCTTCCTCGACTACGCACTCGTGGGCAGGATCTCCGCCATGCCGGTGGGCAAGGCCAAATACTCGCTGATCTGCAACGAGGACGGCGGCATCATCGACGACCTCATCACATATCGCCGGGCAGAGGACACGTTCCTGGTGGTGCCGAACGCGGGCAACACCCAGGTTGTGGCAGAAGCGTTGGCGGACCGCGCCGCTGCTTTTGGCGTCACCGTTCGGGATGCATCAGCGGAGACTTCCCTCATCGCGGTTCAAGGACCCAAGGCCGAGGAACTGCTGCTGCGCCTCGTTCCCGCCGACCGGCACAGCGACATCACCGGACTGAAGTACTACGCCGCTGTGGAGGTTCCAGTCCTGGTGGGCGGTGCCGGGCAGGATCTCCTGGTGGCCCGGACCGGCTACACCGGCGAGGACGGCTTCGAGATCTTCGTGGCAAATGGGGCCGCTGCCGGCCTCTGGCAGGCACTCCTGGCCGTGGCCGACGAAGGCGAGCTCACACCGGCCGGCTTGGCCTGTCGCGACTCACTTCGGCTCGAAGCCGGCATGCCCCTGTACGGCAATGAACTCTCGCTGCAGGGCGACCCGTTCAGCGCCGGCCTGGGAGCCGTCGTCGCGCTGTCCAAGGAAGGCGACTTCGTGGGCAAGGCTGCGCTGGCAGCCAGGAAGGAAGCCGGCACCGGCGTCACCATCGGCCGCCGGCTCGTGGGACTGAAGGGACTCGGACGCCGCGCAGGCCGCGCCCACTACCCCGTCCTCAAGAACGGCGCCACTGTCGGCGAAGTCACCTCCGGCCAGCCCTCGCCCACGCTCGGCTACCCGGTCGCAATGGCCTACGTCGACGTCGAACACACTGCCGTGGGCACCGCTTTGGACATCGACCTCCGTGGCAAGGCCGAGCCCTTCGAGGTGGTCGAACTGCCGTTCTACAAGCGCGCTAAGTAAGGTACCTCTCCGTGGCTGTTGGTGTTTTTGATCTGTTTTCGATTGGGATTGGTCCTTCGTCGTCTCATACTGTGGGGCCGATGCGGGCTGCTGCTGTGTTTGCGGAGGAGCTTCAGGGCCTGGGTGTCCTCGGGTCTGTGGCGGGGTTGCGGGTGGACTTGTATGGGTCGCTGGCGGCGACCGGGCATGGGCACGGGACGATGACCGCTGTGTTGTTGGGGCTGGAGGGGTTCCATCCGGAGCTGATCCTGCCGTCGGAGGTGGAGGAACGCCTGGCCGCGATTGCCGGGACGGGGATGGTGCAGTTGGCCGGTTCGCTGCCGTTGCCGTACGGGGTCACGGATATGGTGCTGCGGCCGTTGACGGTGCTGCCGCGGCACACCAACGGCATGACGTTCACGGTGACCGACGCGGCCGGGGAGGTGCTGCACAGCGCGACGTTTTTCTCGGTCGGGGGCGGGTTCATCGTGCGCGAGGGCGGGGAAGAAGCCGCGCAGCAGGAACTGGACGCGTCCAAGAACGAGCTGCCGCTGCCGTTCCGGACCGCCGCGGAGCTGCTGGCCCACTGCCGGGACACCGGCCTGGGCATCGCGGACGTGATGCTGGTGAACGAGAAGGTTTCCAGGGGCGAGGATGAGATCCGGGCAGGTTTGCTGCATATCTGGTCGGTGATGGAAGCCTGCGTGCAGACCAGCCTGCGGCGGGAGGGGCTGCTGCCGGGCGGGTTGAAGGTCCGCCGCCGCGCCCCGGACTGGTTCGACCGGCTGAAAAAAGAAAGCGCGTGCAAGGAAACCGGCCAAAACCCCGGCGATGACACGGACCGGGACCTGGGCGGGGTGTCGTTTGATCCCCGGTACTGGCAGGAGTGGGTGAACCTGGTCGCGCTGGCGGTGAACGAGGAGAACGCTTCGGGCGGCCGGGTGGTGACTGCCCCGACGAACGGGGCGGCCGGGATCATCCCGGCGGTGTTGTTCTACGCCCTGCATTTCGCCCCCGGCATGGACCAGGCCACCCGGGCCGACCGGGAGGACGTGGTGGTGCGGTTCCTGCTGGCCGCGGGCGCGGTCGGGGTGCTGTACAAGGAGCAGGCCTCGATCTCCGGGGCCGAGGTCGGCTGCCAGGGCGAGGTCGGGTCGGCGTCGTCGATGGCCGCCGCGGGCCTGGCCGAGGTCATGGGCGGCACCCCCGCTCAGGTGGAAAACGCCGCGGAAATCGCGATGGAACACAACCTGGGCCTGACGTGCGACCCGATCGGCGGGCTGGTGCAGGTCCCGTGCATCGAGCGGAACGCGATCGCTGCCGCGAAGGCGATCAATGCCGCGAAAATGGCGCTCTGGGGCGACGGCACCCACCGCGTCTCCCTCGACGAAGTCATCATCACCATGCGCGAAACCGGCAAGGACATGAGCGACAAATACAAAGAAACCGCCATGGGCGGCCTCGCCGTCAACGTCGTCGAATGCTGACACCACCCGCGCCCCGGCTGGCTTCGGGATCCGCTAATTGTTGATGGCCGCCCACAGGTTGAGCGTGGAGGCGAACACCAGCCACGCCACGTAAGGCAACAGGAGGAGTCCTGCGGTGCGGCTGACGGGACCAAACTGCAGCACGGTGAGGACGACGGCGGCGATCAGCGCCACGATGATGGCCAGCGCAAGCCACAGCGCGGCGGTGCCCAGCGCCGGGTACAGCCCAAAGAACATGGGCGTCCAGGCCAGGTTCAGGACCAGTTGAACGGCGTAGGCAGTCAGCGCCGTCCTGCGGTTGGCCGGCCGTTTCCGCCAGACCAGCCAGGCAGCCACCGCCATCGCCGTATACAGCAGGGTCCAGACCGGCCCGAATACGAAGTTCGGCGGCGTCCAGGGTGCCTTCGCCGCCGTGGCGTACCAGCCGTCCACGTTGCTGGCCGAAGCCAACCCGCCCAGTGCGGCCACCAGGTACGACGCAGCGAGGAAACCGGCCAGCGCCGCCACCTGCTTGCCCGCACTGTAGGGCGGGCGGCTGGAGGCAGTTGGCTGAAGTTGTTCCCGCGCTGGATTCATAACCCCACCCTTCCGAGCACCCGTGTCCGCGTCAAGGCACAGGGCCCGGCGGCAAGCCGGAACCGCTGCAGGCTTTAGACTTGAGGCTGCATGTCCGCCCACAGCTACGAGTACCGAAACCGCGCATCAACCCGATTGGACACGGCCCCCTTGCGAGAATTCACCGCCCGTTTTGCCACCGACGAGGAAATTGAAAACTGGGACAAGCACGTCACGGCCAACCCGAACGGCGGCAACATGCTGCAGTCCGCCGCCTACGCGTCGGTGAAGAACGGCAGCGGCTGGAAGGTCCGTTTCCTGGTCCTGGAGGCTGCCGGCATTGCCAGCTACAACCTGGTGCTGGAAAGGAAGTTTCCCGTGCTCGGCCGGCTCTGGTACCTGATCAAGGGCCCTGACCTGGCGTCCGCGGGAGACCTGAAGGCAGCCCTCGGCGCGTGCGCGGCGTTCAGCCGCAGCCGCAAGCTCAACGTCTTCACCATCAAGATCGAACCGGACATCGTCGACTCCGCCGAGGCCCGGGCACAGCTGGCGGCCGCCGGGCTGGTCAAGGCACCCAACATCCAGTCCAACGATTCCACCGCACTCCTGGATATCTCAGCATCCGAAGAAGAGGTCTTCAAGGCCATCTCCTCCCGCGCCCGCAACGCAGTCCGCCGCGCCGAACGGGAAGGCTGCGAAGTGGTCCGCAAGGAACACGGGCCGGACACGTACCGGGCGCTGTACGACCTCATGGTCAACACCGTCAACGCAAAGGGCTCCATGCCGCTGCGCGACTACGGCTACTACGCCGCCTTCTGGGACGAATTCTGCAACCGCGGCCAGGGCAGCTTCTTCTTCGCCTACGAGGACGGCAAGCCCAGCGTGGGCGCCTTCGTCATTAACTACGGCTCCAAAGCGACCTACAAGGACGGCGGCTCCATCCAGAACCGCAAGCAGTACGGCGACTCCCACCTGGTCCAGTGGACCGCCATCCGCCGCATGCAGGAACTGGGCTGCACGGAATACGACTTCTGCGGCACGCCTCCGGCCGCCCGGATCAAGGACAAGTCACACAACCTCTACGGCATGGGCATGTTCAAAACGAGCTTCACCAAAACGGTTACTGACTTCGTGGGCTGCCACGACTATGTGCTGTCGCCGCTCAAGCACCGCCTGTGGGTCAAGGGTGCCGAGCGTGTGTTCCGCCGCATCGAGACGGCACGCACCGGCCAGCAGTTCTACTGACCGCCGCAGCTTCCGCCCCGGGCGGCCACCGCGCAACAACGACGGCGGCCCCCGCCTGCACCCCTTCCCGCACCGCGGCTGTCCAGCCCGCCACGACGAAACCCTGAAGAAGGTAACTACGTGAGTACAGCTCCCACCGCCACCGACCTCGAGTTCTCGGTCCTCAGCGATGCAGAATTCGAGGCGTACGCGCTGAAGCACCCGCAGAACAGCTTCCTGCAGTCCGTGGATTTCGCTCGGTTCCAGCGCGCCCGCGGGCAGCGGGTGGAGCTGTTCGGCGTCCGCCGCGGGGGAGACCTGGTGGCTGCCGGCAAGCTGAACTACACCACCACCCGGCTGGGGTACACGGTGTGCGAATGCGCCAAGGGCCCCCTGATGGACTATGCGGACCCTGAACTGGTGCGCGCCGTCGTCGAACTTCTCCGCAGGCACGCCGCCGCCGGCAAGGCGGCGGAACTGCGCATTTCACCCAACCTCAAATACGTCGCCCGTGATGAGGACGGCGCCGAACATCCGGAGGTCGAGGACAACCGTCCCCTGGTGGCGCAGCTGGAACGGCTCGGCTTCCGGCACCAGGGCCTGGACATGGACTTCGTCGACGTCAACTGGATGTTCGTCAAAGGCCTCGAAGGCATCCAGGACGCGGAGGAGCTCATCATGAGCACCAGCTACCGCACCCGCAAAGCCATCCGCAAAGCGGAAAAGAACGGGGTGTTCCTGGAACAGGCCACCCTCGAAACCCTGGACGACTTCTACGGCGCCCTCAGCCGTGCCGGGGACGAAAAGGGTTTCGTCTACCGTGAACGTGCCTACTACGAGCACCTGCTCCGCACCACGTCCTCCGAGTTCACCAAACTCATGATGGCCAAGATCGACATTCCGGCCTACCGGAAATCCATCACGGACCGCCTGGCCGAAGAGTCCGCCACGGCCGCGGAGCTCCGCCGCGAGGTGGAGGAAACCGGCAGCAAGAAAAAAGCCAACCGGCTCAAAGTGGTCCAGGACCTTGTGGACAGCTATGAGCGCAGCCTCAAGGACATTGAACGCTTCCCCGACTCCGTGGGGGTCGCCACGGTGGCCGCCATCCACTTCGTCTGCTACGGCGACGAGGTGGTGTGCGTCATCGGCGGCACCGTGCAGGACTACATCTACTTCAACGGCGCTACCTCGCTGTACTGGGGCATGATGCTGCACGCCCTCGAGAAGGGCTACCCCCGGTACAACTTCTACGGAACGTTCGGGATTTCCGGCCAGGACCAGGAAGGCCACGGGGGCTACGAGTTCAAGAAGGGCTTCGGGGGCGAAGTGGTCCAGCTGGTGGGCGGTTTCGTGCTGCCCGTCCGGCCCGCCGTGTTCCACGCGAACCGGTTTGCCCGTGCGGCCGCCTCGGCTGCCCGTACAGTGTTGGGCAAGCTGCCGCTGAAACGTTGATTCCGACCGCACGACCCGGGGATTAGGGGACCATGACCGACCGACCGGACCGACCACACCGCCAGCGAACCGGGCCGGCAGGTGCTGAACAGGCAGGCCCCGGACAGGCAGACCCTGAACAGTCAGGCCCCGGACAGGCAGGCCCTGAACAGTCAGGGGCCGAACGGGCAGGTGGAAGGCCGCACACGGACGGCCTGCCAAAGACCGAACCGCTGACGGCCGCACAGGTGCGGCAAAACGCCGCCGCACGGAGGATGCTGCGGCGCCTGGTCCAGGGGGAGAACCCGCCGACGGCGCCGCTCAGCATCGTCGACCGGCTCGCCGGAAGCCCCTACGCCAACCCCACCATCCAGGTGGGCAGCGTGGACACCTCCGCACGCAAAACCCTTGACTTCGCCCTCCACCTGGCCGAAACCATGTTCCGGTACGGGGCCGGTGCCCTGGAGGTCGAAACCAGCATCATCGCCGTCACCGCGGCCCTGGGGCTGAAGAACATCGAGGTGGACATCACCAACCAGTCTGTCGGCATCAACTACGCCCCCAAGGACCAGACCCCGATCGCGATGCTGCGCGTGGTCCGGTCCTGGACCAACAATTATGCGGGCCTGGCCAAGGTCCACCAGCTGGTGACGGACATTGTGGCCGGGGGAGTGGGCCGTGACGAAGCCGTCCGCCGGCTGAACGAGGCGATCACCAGCCCCAAGCCGTACCCCCGCTGGATGGTCACGGCCGCTTTCGGTGTTTTCGCTGCCGTGTTCGTGGGCGTTCTTGGCGGCGGGCCCGTCTCCTCTGCCATAGCGTTTGTGGCGAACATCGGCGTCAGCCTGCTGGCCCGCCAGCTGGGACGGTGGCGCGTGCCGGACTTCTTCATCACCGCCAGCTGCTCGTTCGTGGTGACGCAGTTGGCCCTGCTGCTGTGGCAGTTCGGGCTGACCGCCTCGCCGGCCATTGTGGTGGTGGGCGGCATCCTGCTGCTGCTGCCCACCGGCCGCCTGGTGTCCTCGGTCCAGGACGCCATCAACGGCTTCCCGGTTACGGCCGCCGGCAGGTTCCTGTCCACCCTGCTGACGTTCGGCGCGATTGTGGCCGGCATCGCGGTTGCCTTCGTGGTCGGTGAGCTGACGGGGCTGCAGCGCATCGACGTCACACAGACCTTCCCGCCCGCCTACGACCTGTGGGTCCTGGTGATCTTTGTGGCCGTGGCCGTCATAGCCATCGGCGTCACGGAACAGACCACCTGGCAGCTGCTGCTGCCCACCGCTGGCGTGGGCGTCGCCGGGTACCTGGTCCTGCTCGCAGGCGGTGAACTGGGCATCGGCGACCGGTTTTCGCCCGCCCTCGCCGCCGTCGTCATCGGCCTGTTGGCCCGGGTGGTAGCCCTGCGCCTGGGCGCGCCGCAACTGGTGGTCGCCGTACCCGCAGCGCTGATCCTGCTTCCAGGCCTCACGATCTTCCGGTCGATGTACGTCCTCACCGTCGAGGAAGCGGAAATCCTGCTGGGAGCCGGAGGCATGCTCAGCGCCGGCGCGATCGTGCTCGGAGCGGCGGGAGGCATCGTGCTGGGTGACACGTTGGCACGGCCCTTCACCCGCAACCTGGCCAGCAACGAGCGGCGCAGGGCGCGTCGCCGCTAGCCGATGCCCTGATGCTGGGGCTTCGTGGCGGGGTGCTGCGGGGATCCGGCCGGCAATCTCAGATCTGCCCGACGGGCAGTTTCTTTTCGGCCTGGAACACATCCTCCACCCTGCCCTGCGCCCAGTAGCCGGACAGGGAGACCTGCCGGCGGTCCAGGCCGCGCTGGGTGAAGAAGACATCCCGCAGGGCCTTCATGTACCCGCGCTCCCCATGGGCGAAGACGTCGACGGTCCCGTCCGGCCATTGGGCACCGGCCACCGCGTCGACCAGCAGGTTGCTGGAGCCGGCGGGAACACCCTCGCGGAACAGCCAAGTAACGGCCACGCCGGCGGGGGCCGCGAGCGGCTGGACGTCGGCGTCAGAGTCGACCTCCAGGAATGCCAGGCCGGCGGCGTGCGCGGGCAGCGCCTCGAGTGCGGCGGCGATGGCCGGCAGCGCGGCCTCGTCGCCGGCAAACAGGTACCAGTCGGCGTCCGGGCTGGGGTTGTAGGCGCCGCCGGGGCCGGTGAAGGTCAGCGTGTCCCCGGGCTGTGCCTTGGCGGCCCACGGTCCGGCAAGGCCGTCGTCGCCGTGCACCACAAAGTCGATGGCGAGTTCCGCTGCTGCCTGGTCGACCCGGCGAAGGGTGTAGGTGCGGGTGTAGGGCCACTGTTCACGGGGCATGGTTTCCCGGATTGTCCACAGGTCCAGGGGCTTCGGGTACTGGACTCCGGGCTGCGGAAAAACGATCTTCACGTAGCGGTCCGCGAAACCGTTATCGACGAAGTCCGCGAACCCCTTGCCACCGGCCACGATCCGGACCATGTGCGGGGACAGCTGCTCGCGGCGCAGCACCTCGAGGGTGACCTGCGGACGGCTCTTCCTGGTGGCGCTCGTGGCGGCGGGAACAGTGCTCATAAGGCAAGCCTAAGCTAGGGGGCCGGCGGCAGTTCCCAGATTACGCCCGGCGCACCCTGCTCCTGCAGGAGCTGGTTCACGCGGCTGAACGGGCGGGAGCCGAAAAAGCCGCGCGAGGCGGACAAGGGACTTGGGTGGGCGCTGGAAACCACCTTGGTTGTGCCCAGGAGCGGGCGGACGGACTCCGCTTCCTTGCCCCACAGCAGCGCAACCAGCGGCATCGGTGCGCCGTCCGGGCCCCGCCGGGCGGCAACCGCCGCAACGGCCGCCGTCGTAATTTTTTCCCAGCCCTTGCCGCGGTGCGAGCCCGCGGCCCCCGCGCGCACCGACATCACCCGGTTCAGCAGCAGCACGCCCTGGTCGGTCCACGCCGACAGGTCGCCGTGGACCCTGGCCGGGATGCCGAGATCGTCTTCCAGTTCTCTGTAGATGTTCGCCAGGCTCCGCGGAATGGGCCGCGTCCGCTTGTCCACGGCAAAGGAGAGGCCGACGGCGTGTCCCGGCGTGGGGTACGGGTCCTGCCCCACCACCAGGACCTTCACTGCGGCCAGCGGCTGGCGGAAGGCGCGCAGGACGTTCGACGGCGACGGCAGCACCTGGTGCCCGGCGGCCACCTCGGCTGCCAGGAAGCGCAGGACGGCCCGGAGTTCGCCCTCCACGCCCACCAGGGCTTCGGCCCAGTCGGGAGCGACGAGTTCGTCCAGGGGCAGCAGTGCCAGTTCCGCAAAGCCCTCCGTGCCCGCCGGTTCGTGGTCCAGTTCGAACAAGGCGTCTGAGTCAAACATCATCCCATTCTTGCAGGGCAGCACGGGGCTCCTGCAGGTCAACCCGGACGCCCGCGGGCACCCGGGCGGGACAGCCGCGCAAATGACACACGTGTTATTCATCCGTAGCATAGAGGTGAGACATTTTCCCTAACCAGCAAAGGAGTGTGCCGTGGCGGAACCGGCCCGGGAACACGAGCTGCCGGAGCAGGAACCACGGAACAGCCTGCTGGACGGCTTCACGCCGCGGGACTCCCCGCTCAGTGACCGCGAGCAGCAGATGCTGGCCCTGGAGCGGCAGTGGTGGAAGTACGCGGGAGCCAAGGAACAGGCCATCCGCGAGCTCTTCGACCTCTCCGCCACGCACTACTACCAGCTGCTCAACGCGCTGATTGACCGTGAGGATGCGCTGGCGCATGACCCTATGCTGGTGAAACGGCTGCGCAGGCTGCGCACGTCGCGCCACCGCGCCCGCACCGCACGGCGCCTGGGGTCCGACGCCTAGGAATCCCAATCCAGGACCTCCCGCCTCCCCGCCAGCACTTTCCCGAGGAAGTCATCCATGACCAACTACGCCCGCGATGAATTCGACAAGGTCCCCGAGGCCTCGTCGCGACAAGGCGTCCACCGCGCAGCCGCTGCCCCCTCGAAGGCGCGGCTGTGGCCCATCCTTGCCGTCGGCGTCGTGGCGCTGGCCATTGGCGTGGTGTCCTTCCTGATCCTTCCCAAGCTGGGCTTCAGCGGCACGGATGCCCAGGCGTCGGCTGCATCGTCGAGCCAGGAAGCCGCTCCGCTTGCCGACGCCGGCGCCACGCAGGCGGCCAGCGCTGAAACGGCAACGCCGGCGCCGGCCTCGCCGACGGCCTCCAGCGACCCCGCCCCCACCGCCGAAGCGGAGCCCGAACCCACAACGCCATCCCAGGCACCCGTCCTCCTCGACAAGTCCCAGCCCGTCGCCGTGTACAACGCTGCCGGGACTGCAGGGCTGGCCGGCCGGGTGGGTGGCACCGTCCAGGCCGACGGCTGGACGCTGGGACAGGTGGGCAACTGGGCGGGCCCGCCACAGCAGGGCTCCACCATCTTCTACGCCGGGCCCGCCCAGCTGGCCAACGCCCAGGCGCTGGCCCGGCTGCTGGGCGTACCCACTGTGGTCAGCAGCACCGAGTTCCAGGGCCCCCTGGTTGTGGTCCTCGGCCCCGGCTACAGGTAACCTCCAGCCAGGTCCCGGTTACGCCTGAATAACTTTTGCCGGCCCCGCCCGGGGCCTCCTGCGGGCCGGACAGGCATTGGCTAGAGTGACATTCAGGCGTCGCTCCGGGGCAGGAAACGCCCCGCCCGGCGCCCGCCCCGGTCTTAACGGAAAAGAGTTGGTCAGCATGGCACTGGGAACCGTGAAATGGTTCAACGCGGAGAAGGGCTACGGCTTCATCACCGTTGACGGGTCCGGCGACGACATCTTCGTCCACTGGTCCGCAATCCAGGGTGAAGGCTACCGGGCGCTCGACGAGGGCCAGCGCGTCGAACTCGAAGTCGGCGAAGGCGAAAAGGGCCCGCAGGCTGAAAGCGTCCGGCCGGCCGAGTGAAGCATCCGGTTTTTCCTGCCGCCCGAATCCGTCCGGCACTGGCCCTCTCAGCCTGCGCCCTCCTGGCCGCCACGGCGTGCTCCGGGGTAACCGGCAACGCCCGCATCGAACCCGTGGAGGCTTCCGGCGACGGCATCCTGCGGGTGGGCCTGGTCCTGGACAGCACCGGTGACAGCTCCTTCCTCAACGCGCCACAACTGGCCGCGGCCAAGCTCGCAGTCAAGGAAATCAACGCGGCCGGCGGGCACAAGGGCCGGCCGGTGGAACTCCTGCCCGTGGACGAAGCCCTGGATGCCGCCGCCCAGGCGCATGCCCTGGTGGCGGCGAAGGCGGACGTGGTGATCGGGCCCACCGACTCCAGCAACGCCGAGGCCACCATCGACGTCCTCTCCCGCGCACGGACGCCACTGATTTCCCCCGCGAACACGGCGTCGGGCCTGACCGGCGCCGAGTCGGGCGGTTTCTACTTCCGCACCGCAGCCGCTGACATCGCGCAGGCGCCCGTGCTGGCGAAACTGGCCAAGGACGCCGGAGCCGCCTCCCTTGCCGTGCTTTACCAGGAGGGCGCCTACGGCAAGGACGTGGCAACAGCCGTGTCCGAGGCCGCCGCTCAGGCAGGCCTCGACGTCCCGGTCACTGAGGTGTTCACCCCGGGCGAGGCGGGCCGGGCTGCCGCCGCGGCAGGACAGGCCAACGCTGATGCCGTGGTCCTTGTGGCCCGCGATGGCTCCCAGGGGGCGCTGGCCGAGCTCGCCAACGCCGGGGTCGCAGGCTCCCGCATCATCCTCAGCGACGGCGCATTCGCCCGGTACGGATCCCGGCTCGGCGCCGGGGCGCTGGACGGTGCCCGCGCCCTGGTCCCCGGCCGGCTCCCTTCTGCAGGCTTCCAGGAGCGCCTGCTCGCCGTCGATAGCACCTTGAAGGATGTCTCGTTTGCGGCGGAGGCCTACGACGCCGTCACCCTCGCCGCGCTGGCCGCGGCCAAAGCCCAGGACGACGCCGGCCGCTCCATCGCTGCCAACCTGGTAGGCGTTTCCGGCGGCGCCGCGGGTGAAACTCCCGCCGCGGCGGCGTGTTCCACCTACAAGGACTGCGTGGCCGGGCTGGGTGCCGGCACGGCGATGAATTACGACGGCGAGTCAGGCCCCATTGCCTTCGATGCCAATGGGGACATCACCACGGCGGGCTTCTCAGTGTTCACCTACGGCCCGGACAACCTTCCCAAAGCCAGCGGCAGCGAAACAGCCGGGCGGGCCGCCGGCTGATCGCCGTCGGCGAATCCACCTGCCGGACTGGCTAATCCCAGGCCCCTTCGCTTGCACTCTCAGGTGCAGAGTGCTAATTATTGACTTAGCACTCTGACGTACCGACTGCTAAAGCGGCGCCTGCTCCGGCCGGCGGCGCGAGGCAGCGGTCGATGAGCGAAGAAACACCTAACTGGAGTGAGATCCGCACCCGGGGGCATACAGAGGCCACTGGCGAAGGATCGTCCGTCGCGGGCACTGCAGCGAAGGTTCAATCTTAACGACTGTCCCGAAAGGACTACTGCCGTTATGGCCAAGATCATTGCATTTGATGAAGAGGCACGCCGCGGCCTTGAGCGGGGCCTGAACACCCTCGCCGACGCCGTTAAGGTCACCCTCGGCCCGCGTGGACGCAACGTCGTCCTCGAAAAGAAGTGGGGCGCCCCCACGATCACCAACGATGGTGTTTCCATCGCCAAGGAGATCGAGCTGGACGATCCCTACGAGAAGATCGGCGCCGAGCTGGTCAAGGAAGTTGCCAAGAAGACCGATGACGTCGCTGGCGACGGCACCACCACGGCAACCGTGCTGGCCCAGGCCCTGGTCAAGGAAGGCCTGCGCAACGTTGCTGCCGGCGCCGACCCGCTGTCCCTCAAGCGCGGCATCGAGAAGGCCGTTGACGCCGTCACCGCCGAACTGCTGAACTCCGCCAAGGAAATCGAAACCAAGGAAGAGATCGCAGCCACGGCCTCCATCTCCGCCGGTGACGACGAAATCGGTGCGCTGATCGCTGAAGCCCTGGACAAGGTGGGCAAGGAAGGCGTCATCACCGTCGAGGAATCCAACACCTTCGGCCTGGAGCTGGAGCTCACCGAGGGCATGCGCTTCGACAAGGGCTACATCTCCGCTTACTTCGTCACCGACGCAGAGCGCCAGGAAACGGTCCTCGAGGATCCGTACATCCTGATCGTCAACTCCAAGATCTCCAACGTCAAGGAACTGGTTGCAGTCCTCGAAAAGGTCATGCAGTCCAACAAGCCGCTGCTGATCATTGCCGAGGACATCGAGGGCGAGGCCCTGGCCACCCTGATCGTCAACAAGATCCGCGGCACCTTCAAGTCCGTCGCCGTCAAGGCTCCGGGCTTCGGCGACCGCCGCAAGGCACAGCTCGCTGACATCGCCGTGCTCACCGGCGGCCAGGTCATCTCCGAGGAAGTCGGCCTGAAGCTGGAGAACGCCGGCCTGGAACTCCTGGGCAAGGCACGCAAGGTTGTTGTCACCAAGGACGAGACCACCATCGTCGAAGGTGCCGGCGACGCCGACCAGATCGCCGGCCGTGTGGCCCAGATCCGCGCCGAGATCGAAAACTCCGACTCCGACTACGACCGTGAGAAGCTGCAGGAGCGCCTGGCCAAGCTGGCCGGAGGCGTTGCAGTCATCAAGGCCGGTGCCGCCACCGAGGTTGAGCTCAAGGAGCGCAAGCACCGCATCGAGGACGCTGTGCGCAACGCCAAGGCTGCTGTTGAGGAAGGCATCGTCGCCGGTGGCGGCGTGGCCCTCATCCAGGCCGGTGCCAAGGCATTCGCCAACCTGCAGCTGTCCGGTGACGAAGCAACCGGTGCCAACATCGTCCGCGTTGCCATCGACGCCCCGCTGAAGCAGATCGCCTTCAACGCCGGCCTCGAGCCCGGCGTCGTCGTCGACAAGGTCCGCGGACTGCCCGCAGGCCACGGCCTGAACGCAGCCTCCGGCGAGTACGTCGACCTGCTGGCCGCCGGCGTCAATGACCCGGTCAAGGTGACCCGCTCTGCCCTGCAGAACGCGGCCTCCATTGCCGGCCTCTTCCTCACCACCGAGGCAGTTGTGGCCGACAAGCCCGAGAAGAACGCCGCCCCCGTTGGCGGCGGCGACGAGATGGGCGGCATGGGCGGCTTCTAAGCCTCCTGCCGGGCCAGTCCCGCTGAAACAAACAAATGCGGCCCCCTCCTCGGAGGGGGCCGCATTTGTGCTCAGTTGCTACTGATGCTTTGGTGCTACTGGTGGTCTGGTGCTACTTCCGGGCGCTTGAGAGCATTCCTTCGACTTCCTTCTTGAAGGCTTCAGCGGCTGCCTGCGGCGTGAGCCGGTCGTATAGCACCTCGTCCGTGTAACGCTTGATGACGTTCTGCACGCTGCCGGCACCCACCGGCGGCACCGGCGGTGCTTCCTTCATGTCGGGGGCAATGTCCTTGAGGAACGCCACGACTGTGGTGTCCGCGGGCTTCAGGTCCGGGGTGATGGTTTCCACGATTTCCGAGTTGGTGGGGACGCCGCGGTCAGTCATCAGGATCGTGCCGGCCTCCGGGCTGTTGGCCAGGTAGTTGATGAAGGTGGCGGCTTCCTCCGGGTGCTTGGAGCGCGATGAGGCTGACCAGAACATCGTTGGCTTGTAGTACATGCCGTTGTTGGCGGCAGCCCCGTCGACGCTGGGTGCCCGGAGCATTTTGATGCCGCTGCCCGTGGTGGACTCCAGTGAGCCGAGCTGGTTGGTCCACCACCAGGCCATGCCCACCCGGTTGGTGCCGAACAGGCTTTCTTCCAGTCCGGCGCCGGAGTCTTCGGTGGCCACCGTCGCCGGCGGGCTGGCTTTGGAGTCCCGCTGCTCCTTCAGCCGCTCCCAGAACGAGGCAGCGGTTGCGGTGTCGAAGTCCAGTTTGCCGTCCTGGGAGTACAGGTTTTCCCCGTGCTGCCGCAGCCAGATGATCAGGTCTGCCTCGTTGCTGCCGTACGCGGCACCGTAGTTCTTGCCGTCCCCTGCTGCGCTGATCTTCGACGCTGTGTCGATGAAGTCATCCCAGGTCCAGGTGGTGTCATCCGGAAGCGGAACGTTCGCTGCCTCGAAGACCTTGGTGTTCGCCATGATGACATACGCGTTCTGGCCGGTGCTCAGGCCGTACTGCGCGCCGTCGTACTGGCCTGAGGCCAGGGCTTCCTTGTCCAGTTTGGACACGTCGATGCCCTCCTGCTTGCCCAGGTCCAGGAGCGCGCCCCGGCCGCCGTACTCGGCGATGTACTTCTGGTCCATCTGGATAACGTCGGGTGCGTCGTTGGCGGCCGTCTTGGTAGCCAGCTTGTCCCAGTAGCTTCCCCACTCACCGGGCTCGGATTCGATGTTGATGTTGGGGTGCTCCGCCTCGAATGCGGCGATAACCTTCTCGGTCTGCGCGTTGAGGTATTCGTTCCCCCACCAGGCGAACCGCAGGGTGACCTGCCCGTTGCTGCCGGAACCGCCGGACGCGCCGCAGCCGGTGGCGAGGATGGAGAGGGCGAGGGCCGCGGCGCCGAGCTGGAACTTCCGCCGGGTGACAGTCCGAATCGTCATTGATGTGTGCCTTCCTGGTGCGCTTTCCGCCGGCGGTGCTCCAACCGCGCCCGGTCGAGAAAGCGTTTTCTCATTTGGTAATTGAGATTGTTCCCCGAGGCCGCGGTCCACGTCAAGGACTTTGGGTAACCGTTTTCCCGCAAGTTGGGCGGAAGCTTCCAGCACCGCTGCCACGTCGCCATCTCCCGATCCTGCAGCAGGCTTCCTGTAAGTGCTCCCATTGTCGTGCAGGTCTGGCAGGATGGACCGGTGACGATTACTGCAGCGGCTGACGGTTCGGCCTTGGGAAACCCGGGTCCTGCCGGGTGGGCCTGGTACGTGAATGATGAGTGCTGGCGGGCGGGAGGCTGGCCCCACGGCACCAACAACCAGGGCGAGCTGATGGCAGTCCTGGACCTGCTCCGGGCCACGGCCCACCTGCCGGGGGAGGACCTTCGCATCCTCTGCGACAGCCAGTACGTCATCAACTCGATCACCAAGTGGATGCCGGGCTGGAAGCGCAAGGGCTGGCGCAAGGCCGACGGTAAACCTGTCCTGAACGTCGAACTGCTCAAAGAACTGGACCGCGAACTGAGCGGGCGGAAGTACACCTTCGAATGGGTCAAGGGCCATGCCGGCCACGAGCTGAACGAGGCTGCCGACGAACGCGCCCGCGCCGCGGCGACCGCTTACCAGCAGGGCGTTGCCGCCAGGTCGGGCCCGGGCTTCCCGGGCGGCCACCACCCGGCGGGGGCGGCCCCTGTTGCCCAGGCTGTTGCCCCCGGAGCTTCCGGTGCACCCTCAACCGGTACCGGGGCAGCGTTACTGGGTCGCAAGGGAGAAACGGGATCCGCCGTGGCATCACCGCAGGCAGCGGGAGGGGGTGCCTTCACGAGCGCGGATGAGCCGGACCTGTTCAGCGAGCTGGAGAGCAACTCGTTCGATGTCGCCGAGGCCAAGCGGCAGGCCGCCCCGCCCGAAGCCCTCGTGGAGGAGCTGGAGCGCGAGCTGCTGGGGCCCCTGGTACGGGGTGACATCGGACGGACAGCCGTCCTGCTCCACCCGGACTTCATGGAAATCGGCAGCTCCGGCCGGGTCTGGACCCGGGACGCGATGATGATGGCTCTCGAGGAGGATCCGGGGGAGCGGGCCGACATCGAGATCCTTGGATCGGAGCGCATCGGCACCGGAGCGGTGCTCCTCACCTACCGCAGCTTCACCCGGACCGGGACTATCCTGCGGAGTTCGCTGTGGGTCCTGGACGGCGACCGGTGGCGCCTGCGGTTCCACCAGGGAACACCGGAAGCCTAGCCACCCGGGCGGCGTCTCACTCAGCTGAAGCGCTGGGTGTTACCCTGCTCGGCCTGGACATAGGTGGCAGCGGCCGACGCCAGGGCGGCGTTGATTGAGGCCAGGGACGCCTCAACCCTTCCCTGGGTCATGGTCCACTCGGCGATCAGCGCCTGGAAGTTGGTGGCCGCGGAGCCGCGCCACGAGCCCTGGAGCTCGTCGAGTCCGAACTTCATGGCCTGGACGTCGGCGCTGATCCTGTCCATGGTGGCCTGCACGTTGGCGGACTTCAGCTGGAGCAGTTCGGTATCGACGGAAATGATGCTCATGGCGGTGCCTTTCCCCAATGGTGGGCAGCGTCTGCTGCCCCGCCCGGCTGTTCCGGGCTGCCCTTCGAGCCTAGGGACGTGCCCGTCTGCGCCGCCACGGACAAAGGCTATATGTGGACAACCTCGCCGTCGCTGCCCTCGGCGCCTGCCGGCGTCGGCGTTTCGCTGCGGTGCGGCAGGCTGACCACAAGGGTGGCGCCGCCGCCGTCGGTATTTTCCACCCGGACCGAACCGCCGTGCGAACCAACGATCGCAGCGACGATCGCCAGTCCCAGTCCGCTGCCGCCGGTTTCCCGCGTGCGGGATGTGTCCGCGCGGTAGAAGCGCTCGAAGACCTTGGAAGCGTCCTCTTCGGAGATGCCGGGGCCGTGGTCACGGACCTCGATGACGGAACGGGCCTCGCCCTCCATTGTCCGGACGCCAACGGCCAGCTCGATGGGGCTGCCTTCAGGGGTGTACCGCAAGGCGTTGCCCACGAGGTTGCCAACCACCTGGCGGAGCTTGGCTTCGTCGCCGAGTACCGGTGCGGGGGCGGCCGGGCCGCCGTCGAGCCCGGTCAGCGAGATGAGGCGTGAACGGTCACTGGCCTGGGTGTCCACCACGGCGTCATGGGCCACCAGTTGCAGGTCCACCGGTTTCTGCTGCAGCGGCCGCTGCTCATCGAGCCGGGCGAGCAGAAGGAGGTCCTCCACCATGGAACCCATGCGCTTCGCCTCGCTTTCGATCCTGCCCATGGCGGTGGCGACGTCCTCGTCGGTGGCCAGTGCGCCGTGCCGGTACAGCTCGGAGAAGCCGCGGATGGTGACCAGCGGGGTGCGCAGCTCATGGGAGGCGTCTGCGGCGAAGCGGCGCATTCGTGCTTCGGACGCGGTACGGGCCGCAAAGGCGGTTTCGATGTGGGCGAGCATGGCGTTCAGCGAACTGCTGAGCCGGCCCAGTTCCGTCGCAGGGTTTTCCACCTCGACACGCCGTGAGAGGTCGCCGGCGGCAATGGCTGCTGCTGTCTTTTCCACTCGTGCCAGTGGCCGGAAGGCCCGCGATACCGTCCAGCTCGCAATGAGGGAGGCCAGGAACAGGGTGAGGAGGCCGACCCCGATAACCACCAGTGTGGCGTGCTTGAGGACGTCGTCCACGCTTTGCAGGGGAAGGCCGATGACCACCACCGCTGGACGGTTGTTGCTGAGGACCGTCACGGCGACCACGCGCCAGTTTTCGCCGTCCGTGCCGCGCACCTGCCACGGCGCGTTCCCACGAGCCCGCGCCTGCTCCACCGTCATCGAGTCGATTTCCGGATGGACGTTGGGGTCGCCGCCGAACGTGTACGGTTCCTGGTCGGACCGGAACAGGATGAGTGAGTAGTCGGTGGGCACCATGGGGTTTGGTGCCTGCAGCTGGGTGAACGACTGCTGCTCCTGCGCAAGGTCGACGGCGGCGTACAGTTTGTCATCCACCTGGCCCTGGAGGTAGCTGTGCAGCAGGGTCAAGGTGCCTGCGCCCGTCGCGGTCAGGGCCACTATCAGCAGGGCCATGATCATGGCCACCAGCTGGGTCCTCAGCGAGGACGATTTCCACCGTTCCAGCAAGGTCAGCGCTTTTCAGCCGTCCGAAGCACGTAACCCACGCCGCGCTTGGTCTGGATCAGGGCCGGAGCGTCTGGGTCGATGTCCACCTTCCGGCGCAGGTAGGAGATGTAGGACTCCACAATGGAGGCGTCGCCGTTGAAGTCGTACTCCCAGACGTGGTCCAGGATCTGGGACTTGGACAGTACCCGGTTGGGGTTCAGCATGAGGTACCGCAGCAGTTTGAACTCGGTGGGGGAGAGTTCGATGACGGTACCGCCGCGGCGTACTTCGTGCGCGTCGTCGTCGAGCTCCAGGTCACCGACGCGGATCACGGCGTCGTCGTCCAGGAGGGGCTGGGTGCGGCGCAGCACGGCGCGGATCCGGGCTACGACCTCGTCCAGGCTGAAGGGTTTGGTGACATAGTCGTCGCCGCCCACGGTGAGGCCGGTGACCTTGTCCTCGGTGTCGTCCTTGGCGGTCAGGAACAGTACGGGGAAGTGCTTGCCGGAGGCTCGGAGTTTGCGGGTGACCGTGAACCCGTCCATGTCCGGAAGCATGACGTCCAGTACGGCCAGGTCCGGTGAATGCGTGTCCGCGGCGGCCAGGGCGTCCCGCCCGTTGGCCGCTGAGACTACCTCGAACCCGGCGAACCGCAGCGAGGTGGAGAGCAACTCGCGGATGTTGGGCTCGTCGTCCACGACGAGGAGCTTCGCTTCTGGGCCGTTTTTGTTCATGCTCCCATCATGCTCCCAGTCTCTGGGAGTTGTCTGGACGTTTCATGAAAGACTGCTTACCAACCCAGAGTACCGGGTTCGCCTTTGAAAGGACCCACAACCCGGTCCGTGATCCACCCTCCATAAAAGCCGCCGGCCTGCGGCCGCACGCGCTCGCCGTCCACCTCGCAGTAGTCCATCCTGCCCGGATAGACAGCCACCCGGTCCGCCAACACCTCGTAACCCTTGACGGGATCCGGGTAGTACCAGGCGGCCTTTTCCGCCACGGCTTCGCCGCCGCGCACAGTGAGGTAGCGCGCCCACCCTTTGAACTCGCAGAAGCTGGTGCCGCCTGTCGGCTCCAGGGAGCCGGGGCTGAATGCGGACCGCGGCAGGTAGTAGACGGGCGGGTGGCTGGTCTCGAGGACACGTAGTGAGTCCGCGGTGTCCACGATCAGCTCCCCGCCCAGGAAAACCCGGATGCGCTCGGTGCTTGGTTCGACCCGCGGCGGCCGGGGGTAGTCCCACACCGACTCCTGGCCCGGGCCGGGACTAGTCCGTTGTCTGGACATCTTTGGCGTCCATGATCCGGTAGGCGTACCCCTGCTCGGCCAGGAACCGCTGCCGTTTGGCGGCGAAGTCCTGGTCCAAAGTGTCACGGGCCACTAACGAGTAGAACCGTGCCGCGCGCCCGTCCTTCTTCGGCCGCAGCAGCCGGCCCAGCCGCTGGGCTTCCTCCTGCCGGGACCCGTAAGACCCGGAAACCTGGATGGCCACGGACGCCTCCGGCAGGTCAATGGAGAAGTTGGCCACCTTGGACACCACCAGCGTCTGGATCTCACCGGCCCGGAACGAGTCAAACAGCTTCTGCCGCACTTTCACCGACGTGTCGCCCTTGATGACGGGCGCATCCAGGCGTTCGCCGAGGTCGTCCAACTGGTCAATGTACTGGCCAATCACCAGCAGCTGCTCTCCGGCGTGCCGGGCCACCAGCTCCTCCACCACACGGGTTTTGGACTCCGATGTGGAACACAGCCGGTACTTGTCGGCGTCGTCGGCCATGGCGTACGCCACCCGCTCATCCTTGGGCAGGTCCACCCGGACCTCCACGCAGTCGGCGGGGGCGATGTACCCCTGGGACTCGATGTCCTTCCACGGCGCGTCGTAGCGCTTGGGCCCGATCAGGCTGAACACCTCGCCCTCCCGGCCGTCCTCCCGGACCAGGGTGGCGGTGAGCCCGAGCCGGCGGCGGGCCTGCAGGTCCGCCGTCATCCGGAAAATCGGTGCGGGCAGCAGGTGCACCTCGTCGTAGATGATCAGGCCCCAGTCGTGCCCGTCCACCAGCTCCAGGTGCGGATACAGGCCGCCGCGCCTCGTGGTCAGCACCTGGTACGTGGCGATCGTCACCGGCCGGACTTCCTTCACCGAACCCGAATACTCCCCGATCTCGTCGTCGGTCAGGGTTGTCCGCCGCAGCAGCTCGTCCTTCCACTGCCGGGCCGCCACCGTGTTGGTGACCAGGATCAGCGTGGTGGTGGAACCCGTGGCCATCGCCGCCGCACCCACCAGGGTCTTGCCGGCGCCGCAGGGGAGCACCACCACGCCGCTGCCGCCGGCCCAGAAATTCTCGCTCGCCAGACGCTGGTAGGGGCGCAGCTGCCACCCCTCCTCGTTGAGCGCGATCAGGTGCGGGGTCCCGTCGACGTACCCGGCCAGGTCCTCCGCCGGCCAGCCGATCTTGAGCAGCAGCTGCTTCAGCTGCCCCCGCTGCGACGCATGCACCACTACCGTTTCGCCGTCGATCCGCGGCCCCAGCAGCGGCTGGATCTTCTTGGCCCGGATCACTTCCTCCAGCACCGGGTAGTCATCCGTGCGCATCACCAGTCCGTGCTGCGGATCCTTTTCCAGGCGCAGGCGGCCGTACCGCGACATCGTCTCCTCGATGTCGATCAGCAGGGAATGCGGCACGGGGAAGCGCGAGTATTTCAGCAGAGTGTCAAGGACCTTTTCGGCGTCCAGCCCGGCGGCGCGCGCGTTCCACAGCCCCAGCGGGGTCAGCCTGTAGCTGTGCATGTGCTCGGGTGCACGCTCCAGCTCGGCGAACGGCGCAATCGCATGCCTTGCCTCGGTGGCCAGCTCATGGTCGACCTCAAGGAGGATGGTCTTATCGCTTTGGACAATCAGGGGTCCGTCGTTCACGCGGGGAAGTCCTTCACTGGCGCAGTTCCTCTGCAGCCTCAATATCGATGATCCGGTGGATGGACAGGACCCGTTCCGTTTCCCTGGCGGGATCAAACACCCGGACACGTCCGCCGCTCACCGATAAGGGAACAACCGTTTCCAGGTTGGCATTCCCCAGGCTGTCCACCACGTTCATGCTGATCCGCTGCTTCAACCTGATGGCACGCTGCAGGGCCTCCAGCCCCAGCTGCGTGGCGAGTTCCCCGGTTGGGCCGCCTCCGGAAGGATGCACGACGGCGGCCCCCGCCTGGCGCAGCACGGCCAGCTGGGCGTCCACGTCCTCAGCCGCGGGCGCCGACCGCGGCGGCGTATAGACCGGCCGGAGGGTTTCCTGCGGGACAGAGGGGCGGCGGAGCCGGACGGCGGGGTCGTCCATCCCGTCGACGGCGGGAGAGAGTCCGAGGCTTCGCAGGACCTGGGCTGTTTCGCGGGGTGGTGAAGTGGACAGCAGCACGGTAGGGGCAATCCGTACCAGGCCGAGGGCAGCGGCTTTTGGACCGGCCAGGAGCTCCAGAAGCGCCGCTTCGTCGTCGCTTTGGATGAAGCTGGCCGCCTGTCCCACCCGGATCCGTCCATGCCGTGAAGCGGTGTCCTCGATGAGGTACTCCAGCGGCTGCGGCACCGCGGTGGCGGAGTGCTCCCGGAGGAACTCCAGCAGTCCGGCGGCGTCATAGCCCGAGTCAAGCGCGCGGCGGACGGAACTCTCGGAGAACCGGTAAATGGTGGCAGGGCCCTGGCCTTCGGCATCGGCCATGGCCAGGAGCCTGCCGGTCAGTTCGGGAGCCAGGTACCCGGGCGCCACGGCCGTGAGGTCGGCCTGCAGGAGCACATGGTTCAGGGCCGCAGGCAGGTGCTCACCCAGAATGGCCAGCGCCGCGTCCGGGTCGTCTTCGGAGAAGGCGCTGCCCAGCTGGGTCAATGCTCCGGATCCCACCAGGCCAAGCAGTTCCGCTTCGGCCAGGACCCCCCTGATCAACGAGCTGAAGCGCCGCGCCATCCGCGGCTGCGCCCACTCGGCGCGCTGGAGGACGGCGGCGGCGTCGAGCACGGGCGCTGTACCGTCCGGGGCCGCCGCCTCCGCGGTGAGCTCGTGCAGGATCTCCAGGATGCGTTTACGGATCACCGGAGCGTCGGGGCGTTGCGGCTCGGCGGACAGTGCAACGATGGTGCTCCCGGCCGCCGTGCGGTGCGCCCCGGGCAGCCCCTGCGCCCCGTTCACGGGCTGGCCCACGAGCGACGGGACCCTCTCGCTGGCGAGCCATGCGTTCACCAGCCAAAGCCACTGCTCCTGCCGCGGAAGCATCAGCCATTCCAGTTCCGGCGGCTGGATCCAGCAGGACGAATCCACGTCCAGCCGGATCAGGCCCGCCAGGCCGCACAACTCCAGCAGTACGCCCACACGCCCCTGGTCCACCCGCAGCAGCTCACCAAGCCGCCGTGTCTCCCGCACGCCCACTCCGCCGCTGCGCAGCGTTGCCAGGGGCTGTTCCCGCACCGCGTGCAGGAGTTCACCCACGAGCCGGAGGGTCTCGGAGATGGCGCTCATGGCTGCGTTCCGTCGCAACATCGCCGTGGTCCGTCCCAGTTCCGGGACCGGCGGTTCGAGGGTGAAATCGTTGATGATCACGCCCCCGCGCAACGACAGCCCCACACTGTGCGGCAGTTCCACGTGGGCCGCGTCCAGCGGCACCAGGAGCCCGCGGGCCAGCAGCCAGCCGACAGGCCCGACGTCGGCCGGTTCCGCAGTGACGGAGGCCTTGCGTTGCGCCTGGGGGACGGCACCCATGGCCCAGTTGCGGAACCTGGCGAGCAACGCCGTCGTCCGTTCCGGCGCTCCGGCAAGGATGTCCTGCAGCCCCTCCGGCGAGGACGTCCAGTGCTGCAGCGCCAGCGCTGCCTCCATCGGAGTCGTGGCCTCCTGGATCGCCTCACCGCTCCGGTGGAGTTCGGAGACCAGCTGCACCGCGCGCTGGGCGAAGGCGGGCTGGAGCCGGACCAGCTCCGTGTAGCTGCGTCCCAGGCCGGCAGGGTAGATGCCCACCACATCCTTGAGGCAGCCCACGGGCAGGTAGTACCGCTGCCTGCCGCTCGCGGCAGGCGTCCCGTGCGGCGGCGCGGCGCGGTGCACCAGCGCCAGTTCCTGCAGCGTTGCCAGGATCCGTTCAAGGGCCGCGACGGTGGAACCGGCAATCATCTTCCGCAGCCCCGCCGCTGAGGCGCTGTGCCCGGTGTCGGTGTTGGTGCACAGGTGCAGTGTCTCCAGCACCTGCATCTGTGGCCTGTTGAGGCGTTCAAGTGCCCGCTGCACGCTGACCCGGGAACTCGCCCGTGCCGCGAGGGCGGAAAAATCGGGGACGGCGGGAGAGACCAGGTCCGGCCGCGCAGCGAACAAAGCACGCAGCGAGTCGTCGGTGCGCGCCTCCAGGTCCTTGCTGAGCGCTCGAATGAGGGACATCAATCCCAACGTTACCGCTGGTCAGGCTTTCCCGCCCGGCGGCGCCCGGCAACACTGTCCAGGACCAGGAAGAGCATGAGCAGGAACGCGACGGGCAGGCCGTACAGGGCCGGGTAGGTGACCCAGGCAGGCGCCACCGAGCCGGCGAAGGCCAGCGCCATCACCGCTCCCACGGCGGCGAGTGAGAGCACGGCAATGACTGCCGCCACGATCATGATGGGCCGCCGGTAACGCGAGGGTGTCATGGACGTAACGCTACCGCCCGGCCGGCGCCGGCCGGTAACGCTGCGGAACCCGTTACCGCATGCCTGCAAAGCAGGATTCCGGCACCGGGCAGGATAACCTTGAAGGAACAGACCAACACGGTCCGCAGTCGCCATACCTTGAACCCGCACAGAACCCGCACAAAATTGTGGATGCGGTGGCGGCCGGCCGTGTCTCATTACAGCTGAACGAAGAAGGTTGATTACGTGCCTACCGGCAAGGTCAAGTGGTATGACAAGGACAAGGGCTTCGGTTTCCTCGCGGGCGAGGACGGCCAGGAAGTCTTCCTGCCCAAATCGTCGCTGCCCGAGGGCGTGACGGAACTCAAGGCTGGTACCCGCGTGGAGTTCGGCGTGGCTGACGGCCGCAAGGGTGCCCAGGCGCTGGGCCTGCGCGTCCTCGACAAGACGCCGTCCATTGCCAAGGCCAAGCGGCCCGCCGCCCGGGACCTCGCTCCGCTGGTCCAGGACCTGGTGACCGTGCTGGACAACCTGTCCGGCACGCTGTCCAAGGGCAAGTACCCGGAAGGCAACAAGGGCAAGGCGATCGCGGCTGCCCTGCGTAAGGTTGCCGACGAGCTGGACGTTTAGGCACCCATGGTCCCGGAAGCTGAACAGCCGAAGGTACAGGTGCGGGAACCGGCGGCCGCAGTGAAGAACGCCCCCAAGCGGAAGGCGGGCGTGCCGGTGTGGCGCACCGGAAAACCGGACGCGTTCCTGGCCGCCGCCGTCGAAACGGCCCGTACCGCCATTGAGGGCATCACTGCAGCCGGCACCATCGGCTCCCACCTCGCTGCCAAAAGCGAGGGCGACCGCCTGGTGACGCACCTGTTTGAGTCCAAGCTGCCAGGCTACGTCGGCTGGCAGTGGTTTGCGGTCCTGACCCGGAACTCCCGCTCCAAGGTGGTAACCGTCAGCGAGCTGGGCCTGCTGCCCTCCGAAGACTCGATCCTGGCGCCCGAGTGGGTGCCGTGGGCCGAACGGGTACGGCCGGAGGACGAGCAGCAGCAGGACGAGCAGCAGCAGGACGAGGAAGCCCTGCAGGAAGCCGGCGGGGAAGACACGGCGCAGGAACACGCTGTGCAGGAAGACACGGCGCGGGAAGACACGGCGCGGGACGACACAGTGCAGGACGACACAGTGCAGGACGACACAGTGCAGGACGAGACAGTCACGGGCTCCGACGCCGCGGACGCCGACTTCTCCGAGGCAGCCCAGGACAAACCGTCCGGGGACGACGACGGCGCGGACCGGGATTCCGACGTCGCGTAAGCGCCGATAGACAAAGAGCGCCTACACAAACGGCGCCGGCCGGGCAGGACCCGGGCGGCGCCGTCGTGCTTTAAGTGCAGGCGGCCTGCCTGCCGGCTACTTGCGCAGTTCGCCCACGACGTAGTCGATGCTGGCCAGCAGCGCGGTGATGTCGTCCGGCTCGATAGCCACGAACGTGGCGATGCGCAGCTGGTTGCGGCCCAGCTTCCGGTAGGGCTCGGTGTCCACGATGCCGTTGGCGCGCAGGACCTTGGCCACGACGGCGGCGTCCACCGATTCGTCGAAGTCCACCGTGGCGATGACGTTGGAGCGCTCGTCCGGGTTGGTGACGAACGGTGTAGCGAATTCGGAAGCCTCGGCCCACTGGTAGACACGGCCGGCGGAGTCCGCCGTCCGGGCAGCCGCGAAGTCGAGGCCGCCGTTGGAGTTCAGCCACTGCACCTGCGCGTCCAGGGTCACCAGCGTGGACAGCGACGGCGTGTTGTAGGTCTGGTTCAGGCGCGAGTTATCGATGGCGGTCTGGAGGTCGAGGAAGTCGGGGATCCAGCGGCCGCTTGCCTTAATCCGGGCCGCGCGCTCCAGGGCGGCGGGGGAGAAGAGGCCCAGCCAGAGGCCGCCGTCCGACGCGAAGTTCTTCTGCGGGGCGAAGTAGTAGACGTCGCTCTCGGCCACGTCGACGTCCAGCCCGCCCGCGGCCGACGTTGCGTCGATCAGGACCAGTGATCCCTCGTCCGCGCCTGCAACCCGCTTCACCGGGGCGGAAACACCTGTGGAGGTTTCGTTCTGCGGCCAGGCGTACACGTCCACGCCTGCTTCGGCCGAAGCTGCCGGGCGGGTGCCGGGCTCGGACTTGATGATGGAGGAGGCGTCCAGGAAGGGGGCCTTGTTAGTGGCGGCGGCGAACTTGGAGCCGAACTCGCCGAAGGAGAGGTGCTGGGCCTTCTTCTCCACGAGGCCGAAGCTGGCGACATCCCAGAATGCCGTCGAGCCGCCGACGCCAAGGACCACTTCATAACCTTCCGGCGCACGGAAGAACCGGCTCAGGCCGTCGCGGACCGAACCAACGAGGTTCTTGACCGGGGCCTGCCGGTGCGAGGTGCCGAGGATGTTCTTTGCTGCGGCGGACAGCGCATCGATCTGCTCCTGCCGAACCTTGGAGGGACCGGCGCCGAACCGTCCGTCCTTGGGGAGGAGGTCGGCGGGAATAGTGATGCTGGGTTCGCTCACAGGGGCTCCAATTTCGGCGTGGACACGGCTTCGGTCCGGACGGGTGGATGGTCGCTGGCAGGCAGCCTGGGTGGACTGCATCTGGGCCGTTCCCATTCTGCCTGAACAGCCCATTCGGCGGGAACCGGAACCGTCAAAGTCCAGCCCGTGAGACGCCTCCAGTAGGCCTCTTCAACTATTCGGACTAAGTCAAAATAGGCTAAGCTAGCCAACGGACTACGTCGCGGTGAACGGCGATACGGTGGGACAACGCAAGGTACTGCGCTCGAGGAGCTGAGCTGGATGACGGATCTGATCGACACTACGGAGATGTACCTTCGGACCATTTTGGAACTCGAAGAAGAGAACATCGTTGCCCTCCGGGCCCGTATTGCTGAACGGCTGCGCCACTCCGGTCCCACGGTGTCCCAGACCATTGGCCGGATGGAACGTGACGGCCTGGTTGTGGTGTCCGGGGACCGGCATCTGGAACTTACCGAAGTCGGCCGCAAGCGGGCCACGGAAGTGATGCGGAAGCACCGCCTTGCGGAACGGCTGCTGGCAGACGTCATCGGGCTGGATTGGGCCTACGTCCACGACGAAGCCTGCCGGTGGGAGCACGTGATGAGTGAGCGTGTGGAACGGCGCATCTATGAACTGCTGGACCACCCCACCGAATCCCCCTACGGCAACCCCATCCCAGGCCTCGCGGCGCTGGGTGGTGAGGCTGCTGCGGCCGTCGCGGAAACGGCGGTGAGCCTCCTGGAGGCCATGAAGTCATATGGCACCGCCTCTGTGGTGACCGTCAGCCGGTTGGCAGAGCCCATCCAGGTGGAACCTGAACTGCTGGCGCAGCTCGATGAAGGCGGCATCCGGCCCGGCGCCGCTGTAACGCTCGAGCGCGTGGGTGACTATATTTCCGTCCGCGTGCCCGGCATCGAGGGCGCCCTCGAACTGCCGCCCGAAGTGGCCGCCCACGTCTTCGTTACCGTCCGCTAGCGAGCGACGCCCGCAACCCGGGAATACTCCATTTGATGGCGGTTACGCAAAGATAACGGAATTGTTACTTTAGGGATTAAGCCTCTATAGTTGAAGCAAGCGTTGATACTAAAGCGTTACCTGTTCCGGAGCCGAGCTCTGCCAGCGGAACAGGTGCACGAGTCACTACTGGCAGAGGCGGGGGAACCACAAGCGGCAGCGGGGGACTGCCTTGGGGTGAAGTCCGACAGCAGCAAGCCTCTTCCAGTGTAGGAATCCTCCGGGAATCTCTCTGTGCCGAAGCTTGCCTGCTCCGGACCGGGTCTTTGATCTCTCTGACCCGAATCCGACAGCTAACTTCGCAGGCTTTCAGAGAGGAATCCTTCTTGTCCATGCAGACCTCCAGGGGGCGCCGCCGCGCGGCCGGCCCCGCTCCGGCCCCGCGCGTGGCCGAAGTTACTCACACGGAGCGCCCCCGCGATCTCCACCGTGATGCGCGGCGCCGTCGGGGTCCGTTCCGGCAGATCACCGAGTTCGCCTCTGCAAGCGGCATCGGCCAGAAGGCCGGGATCGCTTTGGCCGCCACCGGCATGGTGCTTACAGTGACTGTTCCTGCCACCAGTCCCGTGATGGCCACGGACGCCTCCGGAAGCACGCCTGTTGCCGCGTCCGCCGTCACGCCGCAGCAGCCGGCCATTTCCGCTGAAGCCGGCGCCCAGATCGACTTCAGCCGCTCAGCGGTCGTGACGCAGGCCGACCCTGACGGCAAGCTCAAGCAGCTCCTGAGTGCCCAGTCCGCGGGCGCCGTCTCCCGCGCCGCATCGGTCGGAAGCCTTGGTGCGCCGCTGGCCAGCATGGTTACCGCATCGCCTTTCGGTTACCGCGTCAGCCCCATCACGGGCGGCTCCGGCGACTTCCACCGCGGCCAGGACTACGTGGCGCAGTGCGGCACCTCCGTGCTCGCCGCCGCCACCGGCACCGTGACCTTTGTGGGCTGGCACCAGTTCGGCGGCGGCAACCGTGTGGTGATTGACCACGGAAACGGCCTGGAGACCACGTACAACCACCTTTCGTCCTTCAGTGTGACTGAGGGCCAGACGGTCTCCAGGGGCGACGTGGTGGCTTTGAGTGGCACCACCGGGGCTTCGACTGGCTGCCACCTGCACTTCGAGGTGCAGGTCAACGGCGAAGTGGTCGATCCGACGGGCTGGCTGTAGTCAAATGAGGGCAAACTCCCAGTTCGTTGTGACCCGCCGTGACCTGAATGTGACATTCACGCGAAACTGCTGTACCGTCTAACTCGCGTCAACTTTTCCGAAGTTGACGCTCTTGTGCGGATTGCCTAACTCTGCCACCGCTCAAGGTCCGTTCGCATTTCATCGTCTGGCAGGGGCGGGGGAACCAAATTTGGTCTTCGTCATGAAGGCCTTGGGGTTAAGTCGCAAAGCTTCCATGGAAGCAGCGCGGCCGGGTGACTCCCATCCGAATCCGACAGCTCACCTCGCAGGCATTGGGAGAGGCTACCTTCGTGTCTTCACGCCATAGTTCTGCGCGCCACCGTGCGCAACCGGTTCGTACCAACCCCCTGGACGCTGTGTCCAAGGCTGTTAGTGCCAACGCCGGGACAGTAGGTCGCCAGGCTGCAGTTGTTGCTGCTGCTTCGGGACTGGTCCTGGGTATGGGCCTGCCGGCCAACGCTGCGGACACCACTGCCGGTGTCTCCGCGTCCGCCGAGTCCGGCTCGGCGCAGACCGCCCTTGCGGTCACCGCCGCCCCCACCGCCACGGTCTCCTTCGAGCGTCCCGTGGTCACCACCGTTGCAGCTCCCGTCGTTGAGCGCGTGACTCCCCAGTCCACCTCGGACGACGACGACGCGGACAACGCCACCACGGCCACGGCAGCAGCCGAAAAGGTTGCCGCGGCAGCCTCCTCGGCCGCCACCTCCGGCCTGGCAGCCATTGCCTACACCGGCATTGGCAGCCCCTACGTCTGGGGCGGCACCAGCCCCGTGAGCGGCTGGGACTGCTCCGGCTTCACCCAGTGGGTCTACGCCCAGGCCGGCATCAGCATTCCCCGCGTCAACGCATGGACCGCCATGACCCCCACCTCCACCCCCCAGCCGGGTGACCTGGTGATGCAGAACGGTGGCGCACACGTCGGTATCTACGTAGGCAACGGCATGATGGTCAGCGCGCTCAACCCCTCCCAGGGCACCCTGCTCCACTCCGTAGCTGCAACCGGAACCTCCTCCTTCTACACCCTCGCAGGCTAATCAGTTCCCGGGGCTTCGGCCCCCGGAACTTTTTCTTTGCCCGCGCATCCGCCAAATCACTAATCCCCGTTCGGGACGCGCCGACGTACCCCCAAGATGCCGGCGCGTCCAACACCCTTGTGCGGCCCACAGGCCCCGAGGAATTCGAAAGAGAGAAAAGATGACTACTCGTGCTACCGCACGGCACCGCGCCGAGGTCACCAAAACCAACTCGATCGCCATCATCGCCAAGGCTGTTGGCGACAACGCCGGCGGCGTCGGACGCCAGGCAGCGGTCATTGCCGCAGCCTCCGGCCTGGTCCTGACCAGCGGCATTGCAGCCAACGCGGCTGACGCCAACATCCAGCGTGACTCGGCACCGGCCTCGGCCCTTGAGGTCGAGTCCGCGATCGAAGCCCCGATTTCCGCAGCCTCCACCATCGCGATCACCTTTGAGAAGCCGGCAGTCACCACCTCCCCGGCTCCTGTCGTTGAGGAAGAACCCGTGGTTGAGGAAGCCGCTCCGGCTCCGGTTGCCGAGGCTCCTGCTGCCCCCAAGGTCACGGCCACCGTCTCCGCCGCCTCTGCCCCCGCCGCGCCGGCCGCTTCCGCAAGCGGCAAGGGTGCGGCCATCCTGTCCGCCGCCTACGCCCAGCTGGGCGTTATGCAGGACTGCACCATGCTGGTCACCAACTCGCTGGCCGCCGTCGGAATCAACTTCCACGACTGGCCTGCCGGCTACCTGTCCCTCGGCCGCACGGTCAGCGCTGCCGAAGCGCAGCCCGGCGACCTGATCTACTACGCCGACGGCGGCGCCGGCGTAGCGCACATCGCTGTCTACGCGGGCAACGGCCAGGCCGTCCACGGCGGCTACAACGGCAACCAGACCGTTGTGTTCAGCGCCAACGTTGGCTCCGGCCCGGTCTTCATCCGCGTCAGCTAATAGCGGCGCCGCCCGGAACGCTTCGCCGACCGGACTCCGTTCAAGGACCCCTGCCCACGCGGCAGGGGTCCTTGCCCTTTAAAAGGGACCAACTCGTTTTGCAGCGAAATTAGCTGATAGCGCACTTCTTTGTTTACTCTTGTGGTGTCGATCCATAGCCCGAACATGCCGAGGGCAGCCGGCCCTCGTGCCCCTGACGGGTGCGGCCGTGAAGAGGTACGTGCATGCGCACTCTCGTTCTGAATGCTGGATATGAACCGCTGGCGGTTGTGACTTTCCGCCGGGCGCTGGTGCTTGTGCTCACGGGCAAGGCAAGCGTGGTGGCCGAAGGGGACGACCCCGTGGTGGGCCCGCAGGAGATATTGGGCCGGCCTTCGGTGATCCTTCTCAACCGCTACATCCGGCCGAGGTACAACCAGGCAACCGCTGTCAGCCGGCGCGGTGTCCTGCGGCGGGACGGGCACAAATGTGCTTACTGCGGGAAAGCCGCGCACACAATCGACCATGTCCACCCAAAATCACGCGGCGGGGCCGATTCCTGGGAGAACCTCGTGGCAGCCTGCCTCCGCTGCAACAACGTCAAGGGTGATCACACTCCCGCGGAAATGGGCTGGAAGCTGCGGTTCGTCCCCGAACCGCCGCACGGCACCATGTGGCAGATCAAGGAACTGGAAAAGCCGACCCCGGCATGGGACCCGTTCCTGCTCCCTGAACGCGCAGCCTGATTCCCTTCGGTGTGATCTTGCGGGGGTGCGCGGCAGAGCCGGCTGGTGGCTAGGCTGGAACCGTGAAAGTCGAAGTGCCGGAGTTTGACGCCCTGATCCTGGCGGGAGGACGTTCGTCACGCCTGGGGGGCGTGCCCAAACAGCATCTGGTGTTCGGCGGTTCAACGCTGCTCCAACGGTCCCTGTCCGCCGCTGCAGGAGCGCGCAAGGTGGTGGTCGTGGGGCCCGATTCCGGGCCCCTGCCGGACGGGGTGGCGACCTGCCGCGAGCAGCCCGAATTCGCCGGACCCGCAGCAGCGATTGCCGCCGGACTCGAGGCCCTGTCGGAGGGCGGGGCCGGCAGCGGTTATACCCTGGTGCTGGCCTGCGACATGCCGCTGGTAGCGGACGCTGTCAGGACCTTGTCCCTTGCCCTGGCCGCGGAGGCGGACAAACCGGAAGCGCTCCTGGCCAGCGCGGACGACGGCAGCCCGGAGGGTCGGATCCAGCCACTCGTCGGCTTTTATCGCACGAGTGGGTTAAGAAGCGCCGTGCAGAAACTCGAGGGCAACGGAAACCTGGTCAACGCTTCGGTGCGCGCGCTCCTTGCTAGTCTGGACGTGCAGCTTGTCATGGTTCCTGCCGCGTCCACAGCAGACGTGGACACGTGGGACGATGCCGCCGCGCTGGGGGTTGCCGCCGGTGACCAGCATTCGAGCCAGCAGCGGCGCAGCCGCAGCTAACTTGGGAGGCAGTTCATGAAGAGCCAGGACGAAACGCTGGAGGAATGGTGCAGGTCCCTGCTCCAGGCGTATGAACTCGAGGATGTCCAGGTGGACATCAACGCCATCCTTTCGCTGGCCGGAGTAGCCGCGCACTCCGTGGTCCGTCCGGCTGCCCCGCTCACCACCTTTATTGCCGGTTACGCGGCGGGCCTTGCCTCCGGCGCCGGGCGGGCCACCGATACCGCCTCCATGGACTCGGCCCTGGCCGTGGCCCGTTCCCTGGCCTCCGACTACGATGCTGAAGCGGCGGGGACTCCCGGCGAATGACCGGGGAAACCACGGCAGACTCCGGCGGACCGGAAGGGCACGAAGAGCAGCACCGCCTGGCGCACACCTGGGAGGAAGCCCGGCAGGCGGCATTTGATGCGGCCACCCCGATCCCTGCGGCGCCGGTGGCATTGGAGCTCGCCCTCGGCCGCATCCTGGACCAGGACATTGTGGCGCTGCAGGATATGCCCCACTATGCCTCTTCCGCCATGGACGGATGGGCGGTCAATGGGACCGGGCCCTGGATCATTGTTGAACCCGGGACCCGGCTTGCCCCGCACCAGGCGAGCCCTATCGTCACCGGCGGCCTCATCCCGCCCGGGGGCAAGGCCATCCTTCGCAGCGAAGCTGCGGTGCTGGGAACGGACGACGACGGCCTGCCCGTCCTGTTAACCGGCGGCACCGCCCGTCCGGGGGAGCCGCGCACCGGCCAGCACATCAGGAAAGCCGGCGAGGAAGCGGCCCAGGGGGACGTCCTCGTCAAAGCCGGTGCCGGGCTGAACCCGGCCCACCTGGCGCTGGCAGCATTGGCCGGCTACGACGAACTCCGTGTGCAGGGCAAGCCCCTGGTACGGCTCCTGCTGACCGGTTCCGAAGTGGTGGCCCGGGGGCTGCCCGTTCCCGGCCAGGTGCGCGATACGTTCGGACCCCAACTTCCGGCAGTGGTCAGCATGCTCGGCGGTATACCCGGAGGACTGCAGAAGATCGGCGACTCCTACCCGGAATGGCTCGCCGCCCTCGAAGATGATGTCCCGGAGGTGCCCGGCGCACCCGAGCTGCCTGCCGACGTCGTTATTACCACGGGAGGGACCGGCCGCTCCGGCACGGACCACCTTCGCAGGGCGGTGGCTGAACTGGGAGGGCGGCTGGTCATCGATGGCGTGGGCATGCGGCCCGGCCATCCTGCGGTCCTGGCAGAACTGCCCGACGGCCGGTTCGTCCTGGGCCTGCCTGGCAACCCGCTTGCCGCGATGATGGCGCTGAGCACCATCGGCGCTCCACTGCTGGCCGCATTGGGGCATGGCACCATGCCCCGGGTACAGGAAGTCCCCTCGGGCACTGTGATCGAACCTGACCCCGGACGGACCCGGCTGATGCCGTTCCGGCTCCTCTTCGGCATGGCATCACCCGCCCAGCACACCGGGCCTGGAATGATGCGCGGCCTGGCAACCGCTGACGGGGTGATGGTGGTGCCCCCGCATGGCGTGCAACTCGGGGAGCTGGTGCCGGCCTTTGCCCTGCCGTGGGGCCCGCCGATCCCCGCGCCCGCGGAAACGCCGGCCAAGGCAAAGCTCCGCGGCGGCGGCCGGAGCGCCCGGCCGGCAAAACCGGCGCCGGCGGGCCCCGTGGACTGGAGCGCCCTCCTGGGGTGAGCGCTTTGCCTCCGGCCAAACCTGCCGCACTGGGCAGGACGGGGCCGCCGCGGTGCCATGATGGAGATATGGACAGGCAAGGTGGAATATGGGACGCGTGACCCAGCGCCGCAAGGTGCACAAGTATCTGCTGGATGGCTCACCCAAGGCCCTGGAGTTTCCGGTACGGCACCGGGAGGACGTTCTGGCCGTCGAGGAACCCCTGGAGATCCGGCTGGGCCGCATGTCCTTTTCGGTCACCATGCGGACTCCTGGGGACGACTTCGACCTGGTGGCCGGTTTCCTGGTGTCTGAGGGCGTCATCTGGAGCGCTGACCAGCTGGTTTCGCTGCGGTTCTGTGCCGGCGAGGACGAGGATGGGGTCCAGACGTTCAATGTCGTGGAAGCCCAGCTGCGCCCGGACGTCGTCCTCCCCGAAACCGGCCGCAACGTCTACACGTCCAGTTCCTGCGGCATCTGCGGGACGGACTCGATCGAGGCGGTCCGCAAATCCTCGCATTACAGCCCGGCGTCGGATCCCATCACGGTGGACGCCGAGGTCCTGGCGTCCCTGCCGGGCCTGCTTCGGAAGTCCCAGCGTCTGTTTGATGACACCGGGGGAGTGCACGCGGCCGGACTCTTCAAGATCGAGGACGACGGCGGCGCGCGGCTGCTGTGCCTCCGGGAGGACGTGGGACGCCACAACGCCGTGGACAAGGTAGTGGGATGGGCCCTGCGCGAAGGCCTCCTCCCGCTGCGCGGAACAGTACTCCAGGTCTCCGGCCGGGCATCCTTCGAGCTGGTGCAGAAAGCGGCCCTGGCAGGCATTCCCGTGCTGGCCGCGGTCAGTGCGCCTTCCAGCCTTGCCGTGGAACTCGCCGACGCCAGCGGACTCACCCTGGCAGGATTCAGCCGCGGAACCAGCCTGAACATCTATGCCGGCGACGCCCGGATCGGCAGGCCGGTGGCCCAGGCGCCGGCTGTCTAGGAAAGTCCGAAAGCGGTTCCGCGAATTTTCCTGAGCTATTGGATAAGTCGTTACCAGCGGGTAGATTTGTCCATCGAATGGACACGATTGTCCAGTTTTCGCACTCAACAGAAGGCACACATTGCACGACGACCGCCGGATCACGGAAGTCCGCCTGGAAAGATTTGTGCGGGAGCGCATCAATCCTGCCGTTTACACCCGGACCCTTCCGCTTGCCCTGAGCAGCTGGGACGTGCCGGACGAACCCGTCCCTGCCCTCGAAGCCATGCGCCAGGAGTTCCAGCCGCAGGAACACGGTGCCGCGTGGGGAAGGCCCTGGAGCACCAAGTGGCTTCGCCTCCAGGGGGAAGTCCCCGAATCGTGGGGCACGGAACCGGACACCACCGTGGAGGTGGTGGTGGACCTGGGCTTTACCGTCCAGACTCCGGGGTTCCAGTGTGAGGGCATCGCCTGGCGCCCCGACGGCACCATCATCAAGGCCGTTTCCCCGCGGAACCAGTACATCCCCCTGAAACTCCTGGGCGGCGGCATGGCCGTTGACTTCTACGTCGAGGCAGCCGCAAACCCGGATCTGGCGCAGGACTGGTCCTTCGGTGCCACGCCCTATGGTGACAAGTCCACCGCCGGAACCACCCCCCACTACCGGCTGGGGACCATCGCCATCGCCGAGCTGAACCGGAACGTGTGGGAGCTCAAGCAGGACATCTGGACCCTGGCCGGGCTGATGGAGCAGCTGCCGGTGGAGCTGCCCCGCCGGCACGAAATCCTGCGGGCACTTGAGCGGATGATGGACGTCATGGACCCGGACGACGTCGCCGGAACGGCCGCGGCTGGACGCGAAGCCGTCGCCGAAGTCCTGGCCAGGCCGGCCTACGCCTCCGCGCACCAGCTGGTCGCCACCGGCCACGCCCACATCGATTCCGCCTGGCTGTGGCCGGTCCGGGAGACCATGCGCAAATGCGCGCGGACGTTCTCCAACGTGGTGGCCCTGATGGACGAGAACCTGGGCTTCGTCTTCTCCTGCTCGTCCGCGCAGCAGCTTTCCTGGATCAAGCAGTTCTACCCGGAACTGTTCAGCCGTATCCGGGAAAAGGTGTGTTCCGGACAGTTCGTGCCCGTGGGCGGCATGTGGGTCGAATCGGACACCAATATGCCCGGCGGCGAGGCCATGGCGCGGCAGTTTGTGGAGGGCAAGAGCTTCTTCCTGGCAGAGTTCGGAGTCGAATGCCGCGAGGCCTGGCTTCCGGATTCCTTCGGATACTCGGCAGCGCTGCCGCAGATTGTGAAGTCCGCCGGGAGCCGGTGGTTCCTGACGCAGAAGATTTCCTGGAACCAGACCAACAAGATGCCGCACCATACGTTCAACTGGGAGGGCATCGACGGGACACGGCTGTTCACCCACTTCCCGCCCGTGGATACGTACAACGCCGAACTCAGCGGCCGCGAACTTGCCCATGCTGAACGGAACTACCGGGACCACGGCCATGGGACGGTGTCACTCGTGCCTTTCGGCTACGGCGACGGCGGCGGTGGGCCCACGCGGGAGATGCTCGCCGCGGCAGCACGGACGGCCGACCTCGAAGGCTCCCCGAAGGTCCGCCTCGGATCTGCGGAGAGCTTCTTCCGGCAGGCAGAGGACGAGTACCCTGCCCTGCCCGTCTGGGTCGGCGAAATGTACCTGGAGCTGCACCGCGGGACCTACACCAGCCAGGCCCGGACCAAAAAGGGCAACCGGCGCAGCGAACACCTGCTGCGGGAGGCGGAACTCTGGTGCGCCACCGCCGCGGTCCGCACCGAGGGGGCTTTCGAGTACCCGGCTGCCGAGCTCAAGCGGCTGTGGCACCTGGTGCTGCTGCAGCAGTTCCATGACATCCTTCCCGGCAGCTCCATCGCCTGGGTCCACCAGGACGCCGAGCGCAACTACCAGGCCATCGAAGCCGGACTTGAAGCGCTCATTGGCCAGGCCGCCTCAACACTGCTTGGCACCGGGGAGCGGCAGTTCCTCCTGAACGCCGCGCCGCACGCCCGGGACGGTGTCCCCGCACTGGGGGCGGCAGAACCGGCCGCCCGTCCGGGCTCCGTCCGGGCCACTGCGGAGGCGGGCGGGTACGTGCTGGACAATGGCATCATCCGGGCCGTGCTGGACGCGGACGGGCTTTTGGTCTCTCTGACGGACCAGGCCAGCGGCCGGGAAGCGATCGCACCCGGCCAGCGGGGCAACCTGCTGGAACTGCACCGGGACACCCCCAACGAATGGGACGCCTGGGATATCGACGAGTTCTACCGGCGCAATGTCACCGCCCTGGACGCGGCGGAATGCCTGCGGCTGGAAGAGGACCGTGGTGCCGCCGTCGTGGTGGTGGAGAGGTTGGCCGGGGCATCCCCGGTGACCCAGCGCATCACCCTCGAGCCAGGAAGCCCCTCGCTGTCCATCACCACCTCGGTGGACTGGCAGGAACGCGAGAAGCTGCTTAAGCTCGGGTTTGCGCTGGACGTCCGCGCGGAACGGTCCGCCGCCGAGACGCAGTTCGGCCACGTTTTCCGGCCCACCCACACCAACACGTCATGGGAGGCGGCGAAGTTCGAAATTTGCGCCCACCGCTGGATCCATGTGGGTGAGCCGGGATACGGCGTGGCGGTGTCCAACGCCTCGACCTACGGCCATGACGTCTCACGGGCCGTGAGGGAGTCCGACGGCGGCACCACCACCACGGTGCGCCTGTCCCTGCTGCGGGCGCCGAAATTCCCGGACCCACAGGCGGACCGGGGGGCTCACGAACTGACCGTCACCATTCGTCCCGGCGCCGAGATCGCGGACGCTGTTGAGGAGGGGTACCGCACGAACCTGGCGCCGCGCCTTGTCCGGGGAAATTCACCCGTGGAGCCGCTGTTCTCGCTGACAAACCCCGCCCTGGTGGTCGAAGCCGTCAAGCTGGCCGAAGACGGCTCCGGCGACGTGGTGGTCCGGCTGTACGAATCGCTGGGCCGGCGCTCGGCGGGGCGGATCACCGCCAACTTCCCTGCGGGGGAGGCCCGGGCGGTGGACCTCCTGGAGCGCGACGTCCCGGCACCGGGCGTGGAGCCTGGCGGAGCGGGCGCCGGGCTGCGGCTGCGCCCGTTCCAGCTGGTCACCCTGAGGTTCCCGAGGAAATAGGGCCGTTAAATAGGCTGAGTGGGGGCGGTCCCCAACGGCCGCCACCACTCATCCCCCCAATGTGTGCGAAGGCCCCCAAGGCGGGCGGCGTTCAAGAATTTATCCCCGTTCGTAAACGCGCCGTGCCCTGCCTTCACACATTCATGATTATTTCACATTCTAATGAAATTGTGAAAGTCGCTGAAGGTTACTTTTCGGTATATGTCCTTTTGGCTGGGGCGCTCCGGCCGCCCCTGACCCGCGCCGCCCAGATGAGGGCCAGCCCGATGACAAAACAGAGCACGGCGGTGTAGTTCACCACGAACTTCACCGCCTCCCAGGAGGGTGGAAACGCCGGGAACAGCAGGGAGACAGTGATGGCGATACCGCCCAGGGCCAGCAGTCCCGCGGCCAGGCGGATCAGTGCCGGCAGCGTGCCCGCGGCCGCCCGGATCATGGCCGGAATCAGGGCCACGCTGACGAAGGCGGGGTAGGCGCGGCCCGCGGCACCGTAGTACTCCACCAGGACCGCGTTGCGGGAATCCAGCTCGGCCGGGCCTTTGAGTCCCGCCGATGACCCGGCGGTGTCCATCAGGAAAAAGACCGCCACCATCAATGCGGAGATCAGCACAAGGACAACCATGCCCGCCTTCCCGGTGATGAGCCGGTAGGCGCCTTCTGCGCTGAAACCCCTGGTGATCCGGACGCCCAGGATGAAAATGGCGCCGAAGATGACGAACCGGAGCAGCAGGTTGGCCAGGTTGACTCCGCCCAGGGCCTGGTCGATTGCGACGTACGGCGCCTCGATGCTCAGGAGGATGGCCAGGGTCATCAGCGTGAATATGTAGAAAAGCGACCTGTTTTCCCCGCGCAGGGCACTGGGTATACGGGCAATGGCGACGACGCCGCACACGGCGAGCGTTGTCCATTGGAGGATTGCGATCATCCGAGGTTCTCCCAGATCTTTTCGGTCTGCGCTTGGTCTTGTTCCTGCCGGCGAAGGACTTTCCCGAGTGCCTGCATCCTGTCCCCGGCCAGGGTGATGAGTTCACCATCGGACAGGCTGTCCAGTGCAGCCTGCCGGGCCCCGGGGGCCCACCCGGCCTCCTCCTCGGTGATCAGGCCGGTGGCAACCAGTCCGCCTGCCGGGCCCACGCCGGCCGCAGAGGATGTTGCCAGGGCCAGTTCGGGAGAGAGCCGGTTGGCGGTCAGCTGGGCAGAGTAGTTTTGCGGGGCCACGCCGGTGGCGGCGGAGACCCGGTGCCGGACTTCGCCGTCGTCGATCGCATCCACCCAATTCTTCACCGAGGTGGCATGGGGTGGCGGACCGAGCGCGGCGAAACCGGTGCCGCGGCCCCCTGAGGCATGCAGGGCGGGTCGGGCCAGCGCTGCACGGAGCAGGTCCGGCGTCGAGACCTGGCTGACGAGCTCGCAGCGCGTCGGTTGCTGGAGCGGGCCGGCGAGTTCCTGGAACCCATCAAAGCCGGCGAGGGCGGTGAGGGGGTTGATGTTGTACGCCCGGCTGATGCTGACCACGGTACTTACGGAGACCTTGCCGCGGACCAACTGCTGGGCAAGGGTGGTCCGCTTGATGCCCGAGACCCTGCAGACGTCTGCGGTGCTGGCGTCTGGGGCAACGCCTTGCAGCCAGCGCTGGAACGCCTTGGCGGAAAGGGTCATGGAGTGCTCTCTGCAGAACGGACGGTCCTGTTGATTTTAGCGTGCCGCCCGTCCGCCGATTTTACCGGGGGACCGGATTCGACTATGCTTGATGGTCGAGCCCGCTGGTCCGTACACCCCCCAAGTCCGGACCAGCGGGTTCTTTCATGTCCTGCGGCCGGGACGCATGTCCGTGATGGACCCGGCATGCCTGCAGGGCCTTGGCAGGAACCGGTCCGCAGGCACCGGCGAAAGGACTGACGATGACAGCGACCCTTGTTGCCAAGGACCTCGGCGGCGGCCACGATCACCGCCAGCTCTTCGCTAGGCTTTCGCTCACCGTGGCGCCGGGTGACGTCGTCGGTGTGGTGGGCCCCAATGGCGCCGGCAAGACCACCCTGCTGCGGCTCCTCGCCGGCGTCGACGAACCGCAGGAAGGTTCCGTGAGCGTCGCTCCCGGGGACGCGTTTATCGGCTGGCTTCCCCAGGAACACGAGAGGGTCCCGGGTGAGACCGTCGCGGGTTACATCGCCCGCCGCACCGGATGTGCGCAGGCGACGACAGACATGGAAACCACGGCGGAAGCACTGGGCTCAGGCGCGCCGGGGGCCGACGACGCCTACGCCCGGGCCTTTGACCGCTGGATGGCTTCGGGGGCGGCCGACCTTGATGACCGCATCCCCGGCGTCCTTGCTGACCTTGGCCTGGACGCCGGGCCGAACGCCCCGATGACGGCGCTCTCCGGCGGCCAGGCGGCCCGGGCCGCGCTCGCGGCGCTGCTGCTGAGCCGCTTCGACCTGGTGCTCCTGGACGAGCCGACCAACGATTTGGACCTGGCCGGCCTGGCCAGGCTGGAGGACTTCGTCAGGGGACTGCGCGGCGGCGTGGTCCTGGTCAGCCATGACCGTGAGTTCCTGGCGCGCTGCGTCACCAGCGTGGTGGAACTGGACCAGGCACAAAACACGGTTGCGGTGTACGACGGCGGATACGACGCCTACCTGGAAGAGCGGGCCGTTGCGCGCCGGCATGCCCGCGAACGGTATGAAGAGTTCGCAGCCACCAAGGCGGACCTCGTTGCCCGTGCACGCACGCAGCGGGAGTGGAGTTCGCAGGGCGTCCGGAATGCCATGAAGAAGAGCCCGGACAACGACAAGATCCGCCGGGCAGCCAACACCGAGTCTTCCGAAAAGCAGGCCCAAAAAGTGCGGCAAATGGAGTCCCGCATAGCCCGGCTGGACGTTGTGGAAGAGCCGCGGAAGGAATGGCAGCTCCAGTTCTCCATTGGCCAGGCGCCCCGGTCCAGTGGCGTGGTGGCGACTCTCCGCGACGCGACCGTGCGGCAGGGGGACTTCACCCTGGGCCCGGTCAACCTGCAGCTCAACGCGGGGGAGCGGATCGGCATCACCGGTCCCAACGGAGCCGGGAAGTCCACCCTGCTGCGGCTGCTGCTGGGCGTGACGGAACCGGACAGCGGCAGCGCATCCATGGGCGCCTCCGTAGCCGTCGGCGAAATTGACCAGGCACGCGGGCTGTTGGCCGGGCACCTGCCCCTGGCAGACGCCGTCGGATCCGTCCTGGCGGACATGACCCCCGCCGAAGTCCGCACCCTCCTTGCCAAGTTTGGCCTCAAGGCGGACCACACGGGCAGGCGCGTCGACTCACTGTCGCCCGGTGAACGGACACGTGCCGCGCTGGCACTGCTGCAGGCGCGGGGGGTGAACCTGCTGGTCCTGGACGAGCCCACCAACCACCTCGACCTGCCGGCCATCGAACAGCTCGAAGAGGCGCTGGACAGCTACGAGGGTGCCCTGCTCCTGGTGACGCACGACCGCAGGCTGCTGGAGAACGTCCGCCTGGATGTACGTTGGGAACTGGACAGTGGCGCGGTCACTGAGCGGCACATCGGAAGCAGCATCTGAACCGGACACCTGCGTGGGCAGTCCCCTGAGCACGGAGCAGTATCAATGAGCATGGACCGGGTTGCCTGGGGCTCCCTTCACACCATCACCAGGGCAAAAAGCGGCTCCAAGCCGTTCTCGAAAGACACCCTGAAACGGGTCCTCGGGTTCGCCCGTCCCCACAGCGGCAAGCTGCTGGCGTTCGTTGCGCTGTCCATCGCCATGGCGTTCCTCGCCGTAGCCACCCCGGTGCTGGCCGGGCAGGTGGTGGATGCCATTGTGGCCCGCGCCGGCGAAGCGGAAGTGATCCGACTGGCCGTGCTGATTGCCGTCGTCGCTGTTGCCGAGGCGGGCCTGGGGCTGCTGAACCGGTGGCTCTCCTCGAACATCGGCGAAGGCGTGATCCTGGACCTGCGCACCCGCGTGTTCGACCACGTCCAGAAAATGCCCATCGCCTTCTTCACCCGAACCCGGACCGGCGCCCTGGTCAGCCGCCTGAACAATGACGTGATCGGCGCGCAAGCAGCCTTCGCCGGCACATTGTCCGGCGTGGTCAGCAACGTGGTTGCCCTGGCCCTCACGCTGGTGGTCATGCTGGGCACGTCCTGGCAGGTGACGGTGCTCGCCATGGTCCTGCTGCCCGTGTTCCTCATCCCCGCCCGGCGCATGGGTTCAAAGGTGGCCGACCTGCGGCGGGAGGCGGCAGCACACAACGCGGCCATGGGCACCCAAATGACTGAGCGCTTCTCCGCGCCTGGTGCGACGCTGGTGAAGCTCTTCGGCCGGCCGGCAGAGGAGTCCCGTGAATTCGCCGTCCGGGCAGGCCGTGTAAGGGACATCGGCATTCGGACAGCCATGCTGCAGTTCACGTTCGTGACGGCGCTGACCCTGGTGTCGGCGCTCGCGCTGGCCCTGGTGTACGGACTGGGCGGCTGGCTGGCCATCACCGGGCAACTCGCGGCCGGCGACGTGGTGGTCCTGGCGCTGCTGCTCACCCGCCTCTACGCGCCGCTCACCGCCCTGTCCAACGCGCGGGTTGAGATCATGACCGCCCTGGTGAGCTTCGAACGGGTCTTTGAAATCCTGGACCTCAAGCCATTGATCGAGCAGAAGCCGGATGCGGTGGCCGTCCCCGCCGGCCCGGTGTCCGTGGAGTTCGACGACGTCCGCTTCGCCTACCCCTCCGCGGACAAGGTCTCGCTCGCGTCGCTCGAGGAGGTGGCCACGCTGGACACCCGCGGCGGCGAGGAGGTGCTGCACGGGATCAGCTTCCGGGTGGAGCCGGGCCAGACGGTGGCCCTGGTGGGGTCCTCGGGCGCCGGAAAATCCACCATCGCCCAGTTGCTGGCACGGCTGTACGACGTGGACTCCGGCGCAATCCGGCTGGGCGGCAGCACCCCCCGCACCGGCCTGGACCTGCGGGATGCCACCTTCGACTCGCTGCGGGACACGCTCGGCATGGTCACCCAGGACGGCCATCTCTTCCACGAAACCATTGCCTCCAACCTCCGCCTCGCGCGCCCGGGCGCCAGCGAGGACGAGATGTGGGACGTCATCCGGCAGGCACGGCTGGAGACCATGGTCCGTTCGCTGCCCGATGGCCTCGAAACGGTAGTGGGGGAGCGCGGCTACCGGCTCTCCGGCGGGGAACGCCAGCGGCTCACCATCGCCCGGCTGCTCATCGCCCGGCCCCGCGTGGTCATCCTGGACGAGGCCACGGCGGCACTGGACTCCACGAACGAGGCCGCCGTGCAGGCGGCCCTGGGCGTCGCGCTGCAGGGGCGGACCGCCGTCGTGATTGCCCACCGGCTGTCCACCATCCGCGCCGCCGACGCCATCCTGGTGGTGGAGGACGGGCGGATCGTGGAGCGTGGAACCCACACTGACCTGCTGGCCGCGGAGGGACGCTACGCCGAGCTGTACCGCACGCAGTTCGCCGAGGCCACGGCTGTGGCGCGGGAGGCTGTTCCGGAGCTTTAGGCTTTGGGCTGGGGAGCGGCCGGGTGCGTTCCGGCTGCCCGGGCGCCACGCGCGGCGTCCAGCTCGGGAAGGATATGGTCCGTCAGGAGCGGGGCAAGATCCGGTGGGAAGGCAGTGCTCCGGGACAGCTCCTCAAGGTCGAGCCACCGGATCTCGGCGATCTCGGCGGACGGCTGCGCCTCCCAGGTGCCCGGCGCCATGAATACCGTGGCTTCGATGTCCGTGGCGGCTTCGTTGGCGGCGTCCGCGATCCAGACCCCCATCAGTTCCAGGTCCTCCGGCGCGAGGATGATGCCCACCTCTTCCGCAAGTTCGCGGGCGGCAGCCTGGACGGCGGTTTCACCGGGTTCCGGCTTGCCGCCGGGATGCATGAACATGCTGGTGCCGCGCTTGCGGACGGTCAGCAGCCGTCCGGTGGCGTCAAACACACAGACCGCGGACACCACGATGCGCGCCTTCACGCCACACCGACCCGCACCAGCCGCGACGCCAGCAGGAGGTCCTTGCGCGGCCCGGTCACGTCCCAGCTGTAGCTGAACCGGTCCGCTCCCTCCAGGACGTAGGTCACCCGGTAGGTGTCCGGATCGCACCAGTGGTTGTCCTCGTTGGCGGCGGGGGAGAAGCTCATCCGGTGGAAGGGCCGTCCGTCCGGGAAGAACACGTCCAGGGCGTCGGCGTGTCCGGAGGGCCTCAGCAGGTATTCGCGCGAGGCGGGGCCGGTGAAAGCAGGCCAGCGCATGGTGCCTTCCTCGCGCAGGGCCAGGCCGCCGTCGTCGTCCGGAACAAAAAGTACGACGCCGGAAAAGGTTCCGCGGGTGCCGTCCCTCCGGTCCAGGAGGTCACGCTCAACGGTCCACTGGCCGGGTACCGGGAAGGGATCCTGCCCGGCCGGGCCCAGCAGGTAGGCACGGAGGTCGAACTGCGCGGACGGAGAACTCAAGTGCCCTCGATTGGAATCGAACCAACGACACCGGCTTTAGGAGAGCCGTGCTCTATCCACTGAGCTACGAGGGCTTGCATCCGGCAGGACCGCCAAGGGCCGTCCAAACGGGCACGCATACCAGCATACAAGGTGCCGGGCCGTACTACGCTCAAGGCATGAGCGCAGCCCCGTCCGCTACCCCCGCGGTGGCTTTTATCCCGGACACGGCGTCCACCCGGCAATACGTCGGGGCGTGGTCCGTGTTGAGCGTCCTGCAGTATTTCGCTGCCGAAGCCGCGGTGATCGGAGCCTGGGCGGGCCCCCGGCCCTATGATCTCCGGACCGGCTACATCAGCGACCTCGGGGCCCTTTACTGCGGAGTCTATGACGGACGCGAGGTGTGCTCCCCGTTGAACTGGCTGATGAACGCCTCGTTCGTGGTGCAGGGGCTGGGGATGCTGCTGGGTGCGGTGCTGCTCAGCTCCGGGCTGCTCTGTGTGGCGGCGAGGGCCGGATTCCGGGTTGAGCCAGGCCGCCGGAAGCCGTGGCTGGCCGCCATCTGGGTGCGCCTGCTCACCGGAACTGCAGGGGCAGGGACCGTCATTGTCGGCCTGGTGCCCGAGGATGTCGGCTCCGGCTGGCACTATGCCGGCGCGGTCATGTACTTCATTGCCGGTGCCGCGGCGCTGATGGTGCTTGGCATCCTGTGGCTGCGGAAATCGGCCATGGCCTGGTTCATCCTGGTGTGCGGCATCGTGTCCCTGGCCGCCCTGGTGACCGGCGGCCTCACCGGCATGCGCGTCCCGGAGCCCGGCACGCTGGAACGCCTCATGGGCTACCCCGTGACGGTCGGCATGGCGACGGCGGGCCTGGTCATTGCGCTCCGCGTGCGCCGGCGCCGGAAGGAGGCAGCCCGGCTGCGGGCCGGAACAGGGGGCTGATCCCCCCAACTGGTTATGCGGCTCGGCTACTCAGCAAAGAACTCGCGGAAACTGGCCAAAGAGTTTCCCCCTGAGTAGCCAAGCGCCCTGGCCCCGGCAGAAACGGCGTCATCCGGTGAGAAGATACTGACGGCAAAGGAACCCGACTCAAGCCCTTGAGTTGTCGCCAGCATCGGCGGGAGCGCATTGCCGAGGGTATCCGTGAGGACGGCCTCGTCGTAACTCGTCCCAACCAGCTTCACGGTGATGAAGTTTCCCGACGTGTTCATGATGACGTCGACCTTTGCGGAATCAACTCCTGCAACGGACAGCGCCGCTTCCTCCATGTCGTTTTCTAGCCGGTCAGCAATGGAGGGGCCCTGCGGAAGGCAGGCTGAGAGGCCTAGCACGATCAATGCCAAGGCCAGCGTGTGGGCAACGGTACGGAGTGGGTGCATGCTACTGCTTTCGCGAAATGTTGGACTCGGTGGAGGTTACCTGGCTTGCATCCGTGGTCAGGAAGCGTTGGGTTGACGGCAGCTGACTGTAACTGGCAATCGGTCCTCCGGCCTCGTGCTGCCGGACTGAGTCAACGTACTTGTTGGCGTGGTGGTACTCCATGCCGGCGAATCCGGGGTCACCGCCGGGGTTCGGCAGCTCCACGACCGTTGCCCCGTTGTCCCGGGTGGCGGAAATGATCCCGCCCGGCCACGATGTGGCGTCGGCCAGGTCCACCTTCGGTACCGGATCCCCTGCGTGCTGCAGTGCCAGCACGTCGATGGAAGGCGGGATCGGCGTGGAGTCCACGGGCGAACCGAACGTGACAAGGTTCGTGACGTTGAAGCGGTCAGTAAAGCCGGCGTCGGATGCAAGGGCCGCGGCGATCATTCCGCCCTGCGAGTGCCCGGACAGCATCACCGGTGAACCTTCAGGAATCCCGGCCTGTTCCATGGCCAGGCGCACGGCCTCCGCAGCGGTGGACAGGTTGCCGCCGGCCAACTCAAGATTGCCGGTGAGGTCGGTCGGATTTGCGGCGCCGTCCGGCATCCAGCGGGTGGTGCCGGGAATGCTGACGAAATACGCCGGCGGCTCGCCCGGCTTCGAGACGGCCGTGATACGGACGCGGGTGTCCGGTGTTCCGGGCCCTTCCTGGTCTGTATAGGCTGCCTCTGTGGCGCCGAGGACCGCGCTGATGCTGGACGGGAGAGGCGTCGGCCTCCGTCCGGTGCTGGCAACGTCAATGGGGTCCCCAACTTCAACGGGGGTCGGCTCCCCGGCGACCGGCCGGCCGTCGTCCAGCAGGTTGAGGTTGATTAAGCCCAGGCTGTACGTAGTGGAGTTCAGGTTCACCATGGACGCGGCCAGCAGCGCGCCGTTGGAGATCACCTCGGTTATCGATGGCGGTTCACCGGCTGTCATCCAGCGCCAGCCCATGTCCAGCATGTTGCCCGCCCGGCTGTACACGTTCCCCTGCGCGTCCATCATGTTCCGGATGGGAAACGGCGCCCGGTCCTGGACCGAGTTCCATGTGTCGCCGGCTGCGTCCTGTACAAAACTGGTGAAGTTCCCGGCTGTGTCCCACAGGTCCCCGGCGGTGCCGGCAACGGCGTCAAAGAGCGAGTCGAAGGACGGGGGCGCCTGCGCTGCCGTGGCCCCGCCCGAACCCTTGCTGCTCGCCGCAACCTGTTCGTCCACGTTCCGTTTGACGGCAATGGAGGCGGCAGCGAGTGCATTGGCTGTGCCGATCAGCCGGGTCCTGTGGCCCACCCATTCGGCGCTGAATCTCTCCGCGTCGGCACCCTTCCAGGGCGAGCCCTGGATCACCGGGGTGAGGCTCCGGCCCAGGGCGGACAGCCGGTCGCTGGCGCGGGCAAGTTCCTCGCTGAGGCGGCGGCCGGCCTCAATGTCCATCCCGTAAAGCGCCATGGTCAGGCCTCCCGTTCCGCAACGCTGGCCAGGTATTCCCTGGCGCCGAGCAGGCGCCAGACGAATCCCTGGCTGATGGCGGCCGGCGAAACCGAAGTCAGCGCGGGACCGTCGCCGGCAGGGCCGCTACTGACTGAATACAGGCGGTCCGCCAGCACCCAGATGTCACGAGTGCAATAGGCAGGTGGCACCGGAGCGGGCACTGCCACGGGAGGCGGACCGCCGGGGCGTGATTCCTGCGGATGGGCCGACACTTGCAGGTGGATGGTGTACGCGGTGCCGGCGCCGGAGAAGCCAGTCGGATCCGCGGGAAGCTCCGAAGGCCCGTGGGCATCAGCAATGTCCGGCAGGTGCCGTCTAAGGGCCGCCCAGGCGTCTTCCTCGGCAAAGAAGGAAATTTCGACGGCGTTGCGCACCTCAATGACGTCGACGCCGGTTTCGGTATGCCTGATCCGCCGGGCATATGTGACTCCGACGCCCCGGCCGCCGGCCAGGGCTAGGTCCGTGTGGACAGACGTGTCCTCCGACTGGACCACCACGACGGCCCGCACCGGGGCGGATGCTGCGATCCGGGCGGCCAGCACCCACTGCGGGCTGACCGCGCCGTCCGCGCCAACTATTCCAGCCCGGCCCAGTTCGGCTTCCGCCAGCTCCACTTCTTCCGTATCGAGCGCCGGAAAGCCGCCCGCCAGGAGTGAGTGCCGGTACGCGGCAAAATCCGCCTCCGGCCCGTGACCGCTTGCCACGGCTGCTTTGTGGACCGCTAAAGCCCAGGCCACCCCGGTCATCTCGAAGATGTTCAGGGCACTGTCCACCCGTGATTCCCCCAAGGATTCCCCCATACCAAAAGTCCGCAGCGGGCGTTCAGTACCTGCCCCCGGATACCCTATCGGGCCACCGCGGATCAGGTGAATGGGGAGTTCTATCGGGCCCCTTGCCGCCGTTCCCGGGCACCCAAAAAGACTGCAGCTGCCCCTGCCAGCAGGCTCAGGACAAGGAGGGCCCACCCCGCGACCGTGAGGCCGGACGCCAAGGCAACCTGGCCGGCGTCGGGCCCGTCGGACGCCAGCATGACGTCGATGGCCACGTTGGCCCAGAGCCGGACCACGACAAACAGCAGCGGCAGCGCCCACAGCGCCCACCGCAGTGCTTTCCGCGCAACGTTGGTGCCGATCAGGAGCAGCCAGGTGAAGGCGAAGATCAGCGGAAAAAGGGTCCCCGCGGTTTTGTGGACGTAGTTGAGCTGGCCGCGCGCATCGTCATCCATTGCTGCCTGCAGCTGGCCGACATAGGCGGGATCGAACCCGCCGATCAAGGAGTCAGGCATGGCCAGGTCCGTGGACAGCTGGCGGAGCTGGTCCAGCGTCAGCAGGTGCAGGTACCAGAACAGGAACAGGCTGGCCACCACGCCGGCGATCACAATGAGGTTGCTGTTGTTGCGGGCCTTCTCCGGCGTCCTGGCCGTCGTGGGGTTGATGACCGGTGGCAGGTGGTGCTCCGGCACCGCCGCCTTGGCACCGTGCTTCTTGATCCGCTGGGCAGGGGTTTTGGCCATGGGTCCATTATCCCGCCCCATACACTGAAGCCATGACCATAGGCCGGCACACCGCAGTTGAACTCGACCCCTCGCTCAACGACCACCAGCTGGCAGCGGCGCTGGTGCGGGAGGCCGGGCAGCTGGCACTCCTGATGCGGATGGCCGGGCTCCAGTCGCAGCGGAAGACCTCCATCTCGGATGTGGTGACGGCCGCCGACCACGCCGCGGAGGCCTACGTCCTGGAACAGCTGCGGCGGTGCCGGCCCGACGACGGCATCCTGGGTGAGGAAGGCGCGTCCGTAGAAGGCACCAGCGGCCGGACCTGGGTGATCGACCCCGTGGACGGCACGTACAACTTCCTCCACGGCTCCACCTACTGGTGCTCCGCCATCGCCCTGAAGGACGGCTCCGACGTGTTGCTGGGCGCGATCTTCCAGCCTGAGGAGGACAAGTTGTGGATCGGTGGCCGGGGGCATCCGGCCGCCTTGAACGGGGAACCGCTCACCGCCTACCAGGACAACAGCGGGGAACGGAACGCTGTCCCTGTCGCGGAGCTGGGCGCGGCCACCTACATCCACCCCACCTGGCTCATGGACCCGCTCTGTGCCATGCCCTGGCACGCCGCAGCGACGTCAGCCGCGGCGCTGCGCATGCTCGGTTCCGGCTCCTGCGACCTGGGCAGGGTGGCGGACGGGCAGCTTGGCTGCTGGTTCCAGCACAGCTGCCCGGAATGGGACTGGCTGCCCGGAAAGGCCATAGTCCGGGCCGCGGGCGGCGCCGTCGACACCGTCCGGGTGAACGGGCTGGAGTGGTTCATGGCAGGAGGCACGACGGCGGTGCGCGAGTTGCGTGCCGCCCTCGAGTCCGGCTCGGTCGCCTGAGGGCCCGGTTCCCTCGGCCCCTTCCACCAGCGTCCGGGCACCAGCGTCCGGGCACCGGCGTCCGGCGCTTCCTGTGTGGCGTAATCCACAGGCCGGACGTGCGTGTCGGTCCCACCGCCTAGACTTGTAGGCACCATGGATATGTTGTTTGACCCGTACTCTGACGGACCGTTCAAGGCCGCTCCCGCAGCAACCGCCCGCACCCGGACGCGTCCCGACGTCGTGGCAACAGCGGCCGGTCCGGGCGGCGGGGTGGAGGAGCACGGGAAGCGCCACACACCGCGAGCCGGCGCCGCCCAGCTCCTGGAGGGGCTCAACCCGCAGCAGGAGGAAGCAGTCAAGCACGCGGGGTCCGCGCTGCTGATCGTGGCGGGTGCGGGATCCGGCAAGACCCGGGTCCTCAGTAACCGGATCGCCTACCTGATCGCCACCGGGCGGGCCCACCACGGCGAAATCCTTGCCATCACGTTCACCAATAAGGCCGCGGCGGAGATGCGGGAGCGCATCGAGGCGCTGGTGGGCGGCCGGGCCAAGATCATGTGGATCTCCACGTTCCATTCCTCCTGCGTCCGGATCCTCCGCCAGGAGGCCGCCAACGTCGGACTGAAATCGAACTTTTCGATCTACGACTCCGCGGACTCCCTGCGGCTGGTCACACAGGTGGCCAAGGCCCTGGACCTGGATCCGAAGAAGTTTGCCCCGAAGGCCATCCAGCACAAGATCTCCGCGCTGAAGAACGAGCTGATCGACGCCGACTCCTACGCGTCGTCGGCCAACTACAACGACCCCTTCGACCAAGCCGTGGCCGAGGTCTACAAGGGCTACACGCAACGCTTGCGGCAGGCGAACGCGATGGACTTTGACGACCTCATCGCCGAAACCGTCTTTATGTTCCGGGCCTTCCCGGCGCTCGCCGAGTCCTACCGGCGGCGGTTCCGGCACGTCCTCGTGGACGAATACCAGGACACCAACCACGCCCAGTACGCCCTGGTCCGCGAAATCGTGGGGGAGGGGCCCGGGGCGTCCGAACTCACCGTCGTGGGCGACTCGGACCAGTCCATCTACGCCTTCCGCGGCGCGGACATCCGCAACATCGTGGAGTTCGAGAAGGACTACCCCGAGGCCCGCACCATCAAGCTGGAACAGAACTACCGCTCCACGCAGAACATCCTCAGCGCGGCCAATTCGGTGATCTCCCGCAACCCCAACCGGCCCGAAAAGAGGCTGTGGACCGCCGAGGGCGAAGGGCACAAGATCATCGGCTACGTGGGTGAAAATGAGCACGACGAGGCCCAGTTCATCGCCAAGGAGATCGACCGGCTCCAGGACGAGGACAACCTCCGTCCCGGCGACGTCGCCATCTTCTACCGGACCAACGCCCAGTCCCGTTCCATCGAGGACGTGCTGGTCCGCGTGGGCCTGCCCTACAAGGTGGTGGGCGGCACCCGCTTCTACGAACGCAAGGAAATCAAGGACGCCCTCGCGTACCTGCGCGTCCTGGCCAACCCGGACGACGACGTCAACCTCCGCAGGGTCCTCAACGAACCCAAACGCGGGATTGGTGACCGGGCGGAAGGGGCGGTTGCCGCCCTGGCCCAGCGTGAGCGGACCTCGTTCATGGCAGCTGCCCGCCGCGCCGACCAGGCCCCGGGCATGGCCACCCGTTCGGTCAACGCTGTCCTCGGCTTCGTGAAACTCCTGGATGACCTCGCAGAGGTGGCAGCCGGTTCCGGTGCCGCCGCGGCCCTGGAAGCGGTCCTGGAACAGACCGGCTACCTCGCGGCACTGCGGTCCAGCACTGATCCCCAGGACGAAAGCCGGGTGGAGAACCTGGCGGAACTCGTCGCCGTCGTCCGTGAATACGAGCGCGACAACCCGGAAGGGACCCTGGAAGCGTTCCTCGAGCAGGTCTCGCTCGTGGCAGACGCGGACCAGATCCCGGACGCCCCGTCGGGGACCGACGACGAGCTTGCCGCCGCAGTGGCGGAGGCCAAGAGGCTGGGCGTGGTCACCCTCATGACCCTCCACACCGCCAAGGGGCTCGAGTTCCCGGTTGTCTTCCTGACCGGCATGGAGCACGGACTGTTCCCGCACCAGCGCTCCGCCACGGATCCCAAGGAACTGGCAGAGGAACGCCGCCTGGCCTATGTGGGGCTCACCCGTGCCCGCAAACGGCTTTACGTCACCCGCTCCGAGGTCAGGAGCATGTGGGGCCAAAGCCAGTACAACCCGGCCAGCCAGTTCCTGGAAGAGATTCCCGCCGAACTGCTGGAATGGAAGCGTGAAGGCACCAGCCGCCAGCAGGCGTGGAGCGGCGGCGGATCGATCAATTCGGGCCGCTACAGCGGGTCCTTCTGGGGAGCCGGGACCGCCCGAGGGGCTGCCGGCTTCGACGCTGATGTTCCCGCCGTCGTGGCGCGCAGCCGGGTGCAGCCGCAGAAGGAGATCATTGCCGTCAGTGTGGGGGACAAGGTCAACCACACGAGCTTCGGCAACGGAACCGTCCTGGCGCTGGAAGGCGCCGGGGACAAAACCGTGGCCAAGGTGAAGTTCGACGTCGGCGAGAAGCGCCTGCTGCTCCGGTACGCACCCCTGACCAGGATCGACGCCTAGCAGGCGGGTGCTTTGCGCCGGGCATACGGGTGCTTCGCGCCGGGCATAATGGAGCGCATGCGACGGACAAAGTTGGGGATGCTCGCCGCCCTTCTCCTGGTGGCCGTGACTGGATGCTCCATCACCACCGAAGACCCCGGATACGTGCCCCCGGCACCGCTGGCGCCCCTGGAACAGCTGGAACAGGCAGCGCTCGTGGATCCACAGGGCTTTTCCACCGGGACGGACGTCCTTTCCTTTATTACCGAGGACCGTGCTGTGGCATGCTCCCTGACGTCGGCCCGTGGGGAACACCTGAACCTGCCGTACGAAACGAACACGTTCAGCGATGCTGCCAACAACAAACTGGCCATTGTTCCCGTAGCCCACTGCGAACTCGCCAGGTACCCGAAACCCGTCCCCGGGGACGTGCGCGACGACTGCGCCGGAACGAACCTGGGATACCTGGGCGGGGTGGCCCTGGTCTCGCCCGACCGGGCCACCTACGGGGAGTGCCGGTCCGGCGTCACACAAATGGAGGCAACGTACGGGCCCAAAGGCAGCAGGACAGGGCCCATGGCGCAGCTGAAGGTGCTGGCGGACGGGCAGAACCTCGAACGCAACGGGCTGCGGTGCTCGGCGTACAACGGCGGCGTGGCATGCGGAAACGTCTCCGCCGGCGTCGGCTTCTTCGTTTCGCCCGAACGTTACGAGCTCATCCCGGAAGCCGGCCCGGCAACCTCTCCGGGACCGGCGGAGGCCGTAAAAACCCCGTAATTCCGCGGTTTTTCTACGCCTCATAGAATAGTGTCGTTACTCACATAAGAGGTAGTCTGGGACGGGCCGGTCCCCACAAAGGACTAGAGTTCCCAATGGAGCATGACGCCGCGTGGCTCGTTTCCGGACAGCCGCCGGTGCATGCAATCCGCAGCCCGGTCATCGTCCTTTTCGATGGTGTCCGACTGTACAGAAACTACTTCGACGTAGAAGGACACTAAACCGTGGACCTGTTTGAATACCAGGCGCGCGATATGTTCGAGGCGCACGGTGTACCCGTGCTTGCCGGCATCGTGGCGTACACCCCAGAAGAAGCAAAGGCAGCTGCCGAGAAGATCGGCGGCGTGACCGTCGTCAAGGCACAGGTCAAGATCGGCGGCCGTGGCAAGGCCGGCGGCGTGAAGGTGGCAAAGTCCGCCGATGAAGCACTGGAATACGCCAACAACATCCTGGGCATGGACATCAAGGGCCACACCGTCAAAAAGGTGATGATCGCCCAGGGTGCCGACATCGCCGAGGAGTTCTACTTCTCCGTCCTGCTGGACCGTGCAAACCGCAACTACCTGGCCATGTGCTCGGTTGAAGGTGGCATGGAAATCGAGCAGCTCGCCGTCGAACGCCCGGAGGCGCTGGCCAAGGTCGCCATCGACCCCGCCGTCGGCATCGACCAGGCCAAGGCCGACGAAATCGTCGCTGAAGCCGGTTTCGCTGAGGAACTGCGCGGCAAGGTGGCCGACGTTATCCTCAAGCTCTGGGACGTCTTCAAGAAGGAAGACGCCACCCTGGTCGAGGTCAACCCGCTGGTCCGTACCGGTGCCGGCGACATCATCGCCCTTGACGGCAAGGTGTCCCTGGACGAGAACGCAGAATTCCGCCACGCCAAGCACGCCCTCCTTGAAGACAAGGACGCAGCTGACCCGCTTGAGGCCAAGGCAAAGGCGCAGGACCTCAACTACGTCAAGCTGGACGGCGAAGTGGGCATCATCGGCAATGGCGCCGGCCTTGTGATGTCCACGCTCGACGTTGTTGCCTACGCCGGCGAGAACCACGGCAACGTGAAGCCCGCCAACTTCCTGGACATCGGCGGTGGAGCCTCCGCCGAGGTCATGGCCGCAGGCCTGGACGTCATCCTGGGTGACGAGCAGGTCAAGTCCGTGTTCGTGAACGTCTTCGGCGGCATCACCGCCTGCGACGCCGTCGCCAAGGGCATCGTGGGTGCACTGGCAGAGCTCGGCCACACCGCCAACAAGCCGCTGGTCGTCCGCCTCGACGGCAACAACGTCGAGGAAGGCCGCCGCATCCTGAACGAGGCCAACCACCCGCTGGTTACCCTGGCCGCCACCATGGACGAGGGCGCCGACAAGGCCGCCGAGCTCGCCAACGCAGCGAAGTAAAGGGACGCGCTATGTCTATCTACCTCAACAAGGACTCCAAGGTCATCGTCCAGGGCATCACCGGCGGCGAAGGCACCAAGCACACCGCCCTGATGCTGAAGGCCGGCACCAACATCGTTGGCGGCGTCAACGCCCGCAAGGCCGGCACCACCGTCCTGCACGGCGAGAATGAAATCAACGTCTACGGCACCGTCAAGGAAGCCATGGCGGAAACCGGCGCCGACGTCTCCATCGTCTTCGTTCCGCCGGCATTCACCAAGAACGCCGTCGTCGAAGCCATCGAGGCCGGCATCGGCCTGGTCGTCGTCATCACCGAAGGCGTGCCCGTCCAGGACTCCGCCGAATTCTGGGCACTGGCCCAGTCCAAGGTGGACGCCAACGGCGACCAGGTCACCCGCATCATCGGACCGAACTGCCCCGGCATCATCACCCCCGGCGAGGCGCTGGTGGGCATCACCCCGGCCAACATCACCGGCAAGGGCCCGATCGGACTGGTTTCCAAGTCCGGCACCCTGACCTACCAGATGATGTACGAACTGCGCGACCTTGGCTTCTCCACGGCCATCGGCATCGGCGGCGACCCCATCATCGGCACCACCCACATCGACGCCCTGGCTGCTTTCGAGGCTGACCCCGAAACCAAGGCAATCGTGATGATCGGTGAAATCGGCGGCGACGCCGAAGAGCGTGCCGCCGACTTCATCAAGGCCAACGTCACCAAGCCGGTTGTTGGCTACGTGGCCGGCTTCACTGCCCCGGAAGGCAAGACCATGGGCCACGCAGGCGCCATCGTCTCCGGTTCCGCCGGTACCGCCCAGGCCAAGAAGGAAGCCCTCGAGGCTGCCGGCGTGAAGGTCGGCAAGACGCCGTCCGAGACCGCCAAGCTGCTGCGCGAGGTCTACGCAGCCCTCTAAAAGCTCACAAGAGCAACGCGGGGTCACTCCCGGCCCAATATCCCGCATGGGATGGGCCGGGAGTGACCCCGCGTTTCGGCTTTAAACGTCCGACCGCGGGACGGTACCTTCCCGCGGAAGGTCACCGTCCGCCGTGCTTTCTTCTCTCAGACCTTGGCGCCGCTGAGCAGCTCGTCCAGCCGCTCGTAGCCTTCGCTCAAGCCGCCCTCCATCCCCGACTGGGCCATGCCGTCCCGCGCCTCCTGGGAGGGGTAGACCGAATGGCCCTTCAGCCGGGTGCGCCCGCCGCCCAGGTCCTCAAAAGTCATGAACTCCAGGCTGACCACGTCCGGGTACCCGCCAAACTCAAAGGTCTGGATGGCGAATTCATTCTCCCGGACCGTATGGAAAATGCCCTTGAACTCGTACGGCACCCCCTCGGGGCCGGTGTGCAGGTAGCTGTAGCTGCCGCCGGTGCGAAAATCGTAGTGGTCGATGTCCATCTTGTAGCCCCTCGGGCCGAGCCACTGGACAATGAGGTCCGGTTCTTTATGGGCACGGAACACGTCCGCTACCGGGAAATCGAACTCGCGTTCGTAATCGATGAAGGGGACACCCTCAGGAACGCTGAGTTTTAGGGAATTGCTCATGATCACTCCTTGATGGTTTCGCCGCCGCTGTTTGCGGCATGTGATGCGAGAACGGCGTCGAGGCTCCGGAACTGCGCCTCGCGGACCAGCCGGTATTGGTCGATCCATGCGGTCAGTTCCTCCAGCCGCGCCGGATTCAGGTGCACGGGCCGGCGTTGGGCATCCCTGGTCCTGGTCACCAGTTCGGCCTGCTCGAGTACCTGGATATGTTTCGAGACCGCCTGTTTGGTGATCTCGAACGGTTCCGCCAGTTCATTCACGGTGGCCGGACCCCGGCTGAGCCGGGCAATGATGCTACGCCGCACGGGGTCTGCCAAGGCCATGAAGGCCAAGTTCAGCGCCGCGTCGGCGGAGTGCGTCTCAGCCACATTATCCAACCATTTCTTTTATCAACCTTTCGGTTGTTTAAGGATACGCCCGACCCATACTGCCTTCAATACCCTTGTTTCGAACGCTGCTGCTTTGTTAGTATGTCAGTACAAACGTTTTGAAGGAGGCGACTTGCCACTTGTACGCATTGACGTGAACCTGGGCCGCACGGCCGAGGAATTGCAGCAGCTGAGCCGCGGCATCCACGACGCCATCCTGGAAGAGTATGGGATTCCAGAGCGTGACTACTTCCACATCCTCACCGAACACCCCGAAGGCCAGATTTTCGCCCAGGATGCAGGGCTTGGGTTTGAGCGGACCAGGGGAGTGGTGATGATCCAGATCTTCACCCAGGGCGGGCGTTCGCAGGAGGCCAAGCAGCGGCTCTTCGCGGCCGTGGCGGACAGGCTTGCGGCCGCTGGTATTGCCGGCGAGGACGTCTTCATCGGCTACGTGGAAAACACTGCCGGCGACTGGTCCTTCGGTTACGGCCGTGCGCAATATGTCACGGGAGAGCTTGCGGTGCCGAAAAAGTAGCCGCCCGGAGTGCGCAATTAGAGCGCGTCAACATCTGTTGTAAGCATGTCAGTACAAACCTTTGACAGGACATTCGATCTGGGGCAAAGTAGTGCCTGTGGCCGCCACCACGGCCAGCCAGACCGGAACTCCTGATCCTCAAGGGTCCAGCGTTCCACACCAGAAAGGTCCACGATTCCCGTGACCCATGAGCTTCTTACGATCGGGCGCATCAGCGTTGATATCTACCCGAACGACATCGGGGTTGGCCTGGAGGACGTCAGTTCCTTCGGGAAGTACCTGGGCGGTTCGCCGTCGAATGTTGCTGTTGCCGCTGCCCGGCACGGCCGCCGGACCGGCGTCATCACCCGCACCGGGGACGACCCGTTCGGCATCTACCTGCACCGTGAACTACAGAAGTTTGGTGTTGACGATTCTTTTGTTGCTCCGGTCGCCGGCCTGCAGACCGCAGTGACGTTCTGCGCGATCAAGCCGGTCACTGATGAGTTCCCGCTCTACTTCTACGGCCGGTTCCCTACTGCCCCAGATCTGCAGATCAACGCCGCCGAGCTGGACCTGGGCGCCGTCCGCGAGGCAGGGATCTTCTGGTCCACGGTGACGGGCCTGTGCCAGGAGCCGTCCCGCAGCGCCCATATCGCCGCCCACGAGGCCCGCCCTCGGACGTCTCTGAAGGAGGGGCAGTTCACCATCCTGGACCTGGATTATCGGCCGATGTTCTGGGCCTCCGAGGAGGAAGCCCGGGCCGAGGTCGCCAAGGTCCTCCCGCACGCCACGGTCGCGATCGGCAACGACAAGGAATGTGCCGTCGCCGTGGGGGAGGGGACGCCGGATGAGCAGGCGGACCGGCTGCTGGCGGCCGGCGTCGAGATCGCGGTCGTCAAGCTCGGGGCTGAGGGCGTCATGGCCAAGACCCGCACTGAACGTGTTGTGTCCGCACCTGTCCCGGTGGAAACCCTCAATGGCCTGGGTGCCGGGGATTCCTTCGGCGGGGCGTTCTGCCATGGCCTGCTCTCGGGTTGGCCGCTGGAGCAGGTCCTGGACTATGCCAATGCCGCCGGCGCCATTGTCGCCTCCCGCCTGTCCTGCGCTGATGCCATGCCGACGCCGGACGAGGTCGCCTCGCTGCTGGCCGAACGCGGACGCAATGTCCCGGGCACTTTTCCCGGTTCAGCGGCTGCCTCCGCCGTGCAGCTGGCCACCGAAGGAGCAGCACTGTGACCCTCACTCCTATCGCCTCCAACCACGCCGTGGATGACGACCCGCGGCGGTACGAGCATTTGAGCACCATCCGGCTCGAAGATCCGGAAGCTGTGGCGCGGGCGGCGAAGTCCCGCCGCCGCCACCCGGGACTCAAGTCCGGCCGGCAGAACTTCATCGTCGCGGCCGACCACCCGGCCCGGGGCGCCCTCGCCGTCGGCAACGACCCCGTAGCAATGGCGGACCGCCGCCAACTGCTAGACCGGCTGCAGATCGCCTTGGCCAACCCCGCCGTCGACGGCATCCTGGCCTCCCCGGACATCATGGACGACCTGCTCCTCCTCGGGGCCCTGGACGGCAAGCTTATGTTCGGCTCCATGAACCGCGGCGGCCTGTCCGGGCTGGTCAACGAGTTCGACGACCGGTTCACCGGCCACACCGCCGCCGCACTCGAAGCCCTGGGCGCGGACGGCGGGAAGATGCTGACCCGCATCTGCCTGGGCGACACGGACACCGTGGCCACCCTCGAGGCAACCGCCAAGGCGATTGACTCCCTGGCGGAGCGCAAACTGATCGCCATGGTGGAGCCGTTCCTGTCCGTCCGTGAAAACGGCCGGGTCCGCAACGACCTGTCCACCAACGCGGTCATCAAGTCCGTCGCCATCGCCGAGGGCCTGGGCTCCACCAGCGCCTACACCTGGATGAAGCTCCCGGTCGTGGCCGAAATGGAACGCGTGATGGCTGCGACCACCATGCCCACCGTCCTGCTGGGCGGGGACCCCGAAGGAACCCAGGACGAGGTCTTCGCCACCTGGGAAGCCGCGCTCTCCCTGCCGGGCGTGCAGGGCCTGACCGTGGGCCGCACCCTGCTCTACCCGCAGGACGGCGACGTCGCCAGCGCCGTCGCCGCGGCCGCCTCTCTGCTGCATCACACCACAGAACTTCCGGAGTAAGAAGCCATGGGCACAACTACGCGCAGGATGACGGTGGCACAGGCCGTCGTCGAATACCTTTCCCAGCAGTACACCGTCGACACCATCGACGGCGTCGAGTACCGGGAGCGGCTCATCCCGGGCACCTTCGGGATTTTCGGGCACGGCAACGTGGCCGGGGTTGGCCAGGCGTTGAAACAGTACCAGCAGCTGGACCCGGCTATCATGCCGTACTACCAGGGCCGGAACGAACAGGCGCAGGTCCACCAGGCCGTCGGGTACGCCCGGCACACCCGCCGCCGCCAGACCTACGCCATCAGCACCTCGATCGGCCCGGGGTCGTCGAACCTGCTGACCGGCGCCGCTTTGGCGACCACCAACCGGCTGCCGGTGCTGCTGCTTCCGTCGGACACGTTCGCCACCCGCGCCGCGGACCCCGTGCTGCAGCAGCTCGAGCAGCCCTATGCCTACGACATCACCGTCAATGACGCGTTCCGTCCGCTGTCGAAATTCTTCGACCGGGTGAACCGGCCGGAGCAGCTGTTCTCCGCGTTCCACCACGGCCTGCGCGTCCTCACCGACCCGGCGGAAACCGGCGCCGTGACCATTTCGCTGCCGCAGGACGTCCAGGCCGAAGCCTTCGACGTCCCCGAGGAATTCCTGGCCGAGCGGGAGTGGCGGATCCGCCGTCCCGACGCCGACGACGCCGACATCGCCCGCGCCGTCGAGGCGATCCGGGCAGCCAAGCGTCCGCTGATCATCGCCGGCGGCGGTGTCCTCTACGCCTACGCCAACGACGAGCTGGCGAAGTTTGTCGAGCTGACCGGCATCCCGGTCGGGAACACGCAGGCCGGCGTCGGCGTCCTGCCCTGGGACCACGCCCAGTCCCTCGGCGCCATCGGCTCCACGGGCACGACGGCGGCGAACGCCATCGCGGCCGAAGCGGACCTGATCATCGGCATCGGCACCCGGTACGAGGACTTCACCACCGCGTCACGGACCGCGTTCCAGAACCCGGAAGTGCGGTTCGTGAACATCAACGTCGCCCCGATCGACGCGTACAAGCACGGCACGCACCTGCCAATCGTCGCCGACGCCCGCAAGGCCCTGGCCAAGCTCAACACAGCCCTGGGCGGGTACCGGGTCGGCGCCGATTTGTCGCGACGCGTCACGGCGGAGAAGCAGCGCTGGGACGCCACCGTGGACGCGGCTTTTACTGAGTCGGATGCGCCCCTCGTTAGCCAGAATGCGATTATCGGCGCCACCAACCGGGCCATGGACGCCCGCGACGTGGTGATCTGCGCGGCCGGGTCGCTGCCCGGTGACCTGCACAAGATGTGGCGGGTCCAGGACCCGTTCGGCTACCACGTCGAGTACGCCTACTCCTGCATGGGCTACGAAATCCCCGGCGGCCTGGGCGTCAAGCGCGCAGCGATCGCCGAAGCGAAAAGTACGACGGCGGCCGGTGCGGACAGCGCCCCGGTGCGGGACGTCGTCGTGATGGTGGGGGACGGTTCCTACCTGATGATGAACACCGAACTGGTCACCGCCGTCGCCGAACGCATCAAACTGATCGTGGTCCTGATCCAGAACCACGGCTACGCCTCCATCGGCTCGCTCTCCGAATCCCTCGGTTCCCAGCGGTTCGGCACCCAGTACCGGGCCCTGAACGAGGAGGCGCACAGCTTCGACGAAGGCGAAACCCTGCCCGTGGACCTGGCCCTGAACGCCGAATCGCTCGGCGTGAAGGTCATCCGGATCGAGCCGGGGGAGAAGGTGATCGCCGAGCTCGAGCAGGCCATCCGTGACGCCAAGGTGGCCCCGGAAGGCAGCGGCCCGATCCTGATCCACGTTGAATCCGACCCCCTGCTGGATGCACCGTCCTCCGAATCCTGGTGGGACGTCCCCGTCTCCCAGGTCTCCGAGTTGGACTCCACCAAGCAGGCCTTCCAAACCTATGTCGACCACAAGTCACGCCAGCGCAAACTGCTCGGCTGACCACACTTTTTCACTACTCAAGGAAGAGTCCCATGACTGCCACCACCACTGAAACTGCCGTGATCAACCACTTCATCAACGGCGCCGAGACCGCCGGCGAAGGCGACCGGACCACCCCGGTCTACAACCCCGCCACCGGGGCCGTGACCGCCGAACTGCGCCTGGCGAACCGCGCGGACCTGGACGCGACCGTCGCCGCCGCCCGTGCCGCCGCCGATTCCTGGGGCGATATCTCCCTGGCCAAGCGCACGGCCGTTTTGTTCAAGTTCCGTGAACTGGTCGCCGCGCACGTGGACGAACTCGCCCAGCTCGTCACCGCCGAGCACGGCAAGGTCCTCTCCGACGCCAAGGGCGAGATCGGCCGCGGCCTGGAAGTCATCGAGTACGCCTGCGGGATCCCCACCCTGCTCAAGGGGGACTATTCGGACCAGGTCTCCACCGGCATCGATGTCTTCTCCTTCCGCGAGCCCCTCGGCGTCGTTGCTGGCATCACCCCGTTCAACTTCCCGGTGATGGTGCCCCTGTGGATGGCGCCGATGGCTATCGCCACGGGCAACGCGTTCATCCTCAAGCCCTCCGAGCGCGACCCCTCCGCGTCCCTGCTGCTCGCCAAGCTCTGGAAGGAGGCCGGCCTGCCGGACGGCGTGTTCCAGGTCCTGCACGGCGACAAGGAAACCGTCGACGGACTCCTGACCCACCCGGACGTGGACGGCATCTCCTTCGTCGGGTCCACCCCGATCGCGCAGTACGTCCACGAGACCGCGATCAGGCACGGCAAGCGCGTCCAGGCCCTGGGCGGGGCGAAGAACCACGCCATCATCCTGCCCGACGCTGACCTGGATAACGCCGCCGACCACCTCGCCGCCGCCGCCTTCGGTTCAGCCGGCGAACGCTGCATGGCCATCTCCGTCGCCGTCGCCGTCGGCGACGCCGCCGACGCCCTGGTCGCCAAAGTCCAGGAACGCGCCGAAGCCGTGAAGGTCAACAACGGCACCGCCCCGGACGCTGAAATGGGCCCGGTCATCACTCCGGCATCGAAGGACCGCATCGTCCGGATCGTCACCGAAGCCGAAGCTGCCGGCGCCGCGATGGTCGTGGACGGCCGCGACCTCGTGGTCCCCGGCCACGAGGACGGTTTCTGGGTCGGCCCCACGGTGGTCGACCACGTCAACACCGAAATGACCGCCTACCAGGAGGAAATCTTCGGGCCGGTCCTCGTCGTCGTCCGCGTCGACACCCTCGAAGACGGCATCAAACTTATCAACGCCAACCCCTACGGCAACGGCACCGCCATCTTCACCTCCTCCGGCGCCGCCGCCCGCAAGTTCCAGCGCTCAGTGACCGTCGGCATGATCGGCATCAACGTGCCCCTGCCGGTCCCGGTGGCCTACCACTCCTTCGGCGGCTGGAAAGCATCCCTCTTCGGCGACAAGCACATCTACGGCCCCGAAGGCGTAAGCTTCTACACCCGCGGCAAGGTCATCACCTCCCGCTGGCCCGAAACCCACCACGCCTCCGGCGCCTCCTACAACTTCCCCTCCAACTAATCCCCGCCGCCCGAGAAGAGAGACAACGCTGTCATGACTGAGAACAAGCTGATCATCGGCACGGCACCGGACTCCTGGGGCGTCTGGTTTCCGGACGATCCCAAGCAGACCCCGTGGGAACGCTTCCTCGACGAGGTAGCCGAATCCGGCTACAAGTGGATCGAACTCGGCCCTTACGGCTACCTGCCCACAGACCCCACGCGCCTGGCGGAGGCACTCAAGGCCCGCGACCTGCAGATCTCGGCCGGCACCGTGTTCACCGCTTTCCACCGCGGCCTGGACCAGTGGGAAACCGCCTGGGAGCCCGCCCGTATGGTCGCGGAACTGATTGCGGCGATGGGCGGCGAACACATGGTGGTCATCCCCGCCATGTGGCGCGACGATGTCACGGGTGAGGCGGTAGAAAGCGGCACGCTGACCCCCCAGGCCTGGGACGACCTGTTCGCCGGCCATAACCGCCTCGGCAAGACGCTGCTGGAGGATTTCGGCCTGAAGCAGCAGTTCCACTCCCACGCAGACTCCCATGTCGGCGCGCAGGAGGACATTGAAACCCTGCTGGCCTCAACCGATCCGCAGTACCTGAACCTTTGCCTCGATACCGGCCACGCCGAATACTGTGGCGCCTCAAGCCTGGAACTGATCAAGAATTACCCGGACCGGATCGGTTACCTGCACCTGAAGCAGATCAACCCTGAGATCCTCAAGAAGGTCAACGAGGAAAACATGACGTGGGCCGCGGCCAACCTGGCGGGGGTCATGACCGAACCCCCGAACGGCCTGCCGGACCTGCGCGCGGTCATTGAAGCGGTGGAAGCCCTGAACCGGCCCATTTTCGGCATCGTGGAGCAGGACATGTATCCGGTGGCTTTCGACGTGCCCATGCCCATCGCCAAGCGCACGCGCAACTACCTGCTCTCCTGCGGCTCCCGCACCGCCGTCAGCTAACCTCCCCACCACCTGAAGGACAAGACAATGACTGAAACCCTCCGCGTAGCCGTCATCGGTGCCGGACGCATGGGCGCCGACCACATCCAGCGCCTCCACCACCGCATCCATGGCGCCGAAGTTGCCGCCGTCGTCGACGTTGACCTCGGCCGCGCCCAGGCCGCCATTGAAGGTATCCCTGGCGCCGTAGCCTGGCTGACGCCGAAGAGGCCCTGAACAACGGTGACGTCAATGCCGTCCTGATCGCCACCCCCGGTTTCCTGCACGAGGACATCCTGTTCAAGGCCCTGGCCAAGGACATCCCGATCTTGTGCGAGAAGCCGCTGACACCGGATGCAGAGTCCTCGTGGAAGATTGTCCAGGCCGAGGTGGCACTGGGCCGCAAGCGCATCCAGGTGGGCTTCATGCGCCGCTTCGACGCGGAGTACGCAACCCTCGGATCGATCATCCGCAACCACGAACTGGGCGAGCTGCTGATGCTGCACCACCAGCACCGCAACCCCAGCACGCCAGAGGGCTTCACCAACGAAATGCTCATTAACGACTCCGTGGTGCACGAGTTCGACGCCATCCGCTTCTTCACCGGTGAGGAAATAACCAGCGTCCAGGTCCGCCTGGGCAAGGCCACCAAGAACGCCCCGTCCGGCCAGCACGACCCGCAGCACGTCCTGCTTGAAACCGAGTCCGGCGTCCTGGCCGACGTCGAAATCTACGTCAATGCCAAGTTCGGCTACGAAGTTGCCACGCAGGCATCCTTCGAAGAGGGCATCGTCAACATCGGCGGCGACAAGGGCCCCTACACCCGCAGCGCCGGACGCTGGGGCGGCACCGTCACCCCCGGCTTCGAGGAGCGCTTTGGTGCGGCCTACGATGTCGAAATCCAGTCCTGGGTGGACGCTGCCCTGAAGGGTGAAATCGGCGGACCCTCCGCCTGGGACGGCTACGCCACCGCGGCCTGCTGCGAAGCCGGCGTCGAGGCACAGAAGAACGGCGAAAAGGTGGCCGTGAAGCTGGCCCCGAAGCCGGCCCTCTATAACTAGCCCCCACCCGAGCCGTTCCAGATCCACAATGGAGTGTTTACGTGAAAATCGCACTTGACCCAACCCCTTTCCACCACTCGCACAGCCTGCTTGAGTTCCCCCGGGTGGTGGCGGACCTTGGCTACAAGTACATGCAGATGACGCCGCACGCGGACTTCATCCCCTTCTACAACCACCCCAAAGCGGACGATGAACTGGTGGACCAGCTTGGCAAGGCCTGCAAGGACGCCGGGATCGAGATCGCATCCATCCTGCCCGTGCTCCGCTGGTCCGGCCCGGACGAGGACGCCCGCGAAGCAGCCGTCCGTTACTGGAAACGTGCCATCCAGATCGCCGTGGACCTGGGCGTCAGTACGATGAACACTGAATTCTCCGGCCGGCCGGAGAAGGCCGAGGAATCCGAGCGGGCGTTCTACCGTTCCATGGAGGAACTGCTGCCGATCATTGAGCGTGAAGGCATCGACCTGCTGATCGACCCCCACCCGGACGACTTCGTGGAGGAAGGCCTCGCCGCCGTCCGCGTGATCCGCGGCGTGAACTCCAAGAACGTGGGCATGGTCTACGTGGCCTCGCACAGTTTCCACATGAAGAACGCCCCGCTGGACATCATGCGCGCCGCGGGGGACAAGCTGCGCCTGGTGCACCTGGCGGATACCATGGACCACCACGCCTCGCACGGCCTGCGCTACATCACCAACCCGCCCGGCAACCCGGTCCGCGTCCACCAGCACCTGAAGATCGGCGACGGCGACGTGAACTGGGACGAGTTCTTCAGCGGCCTGAAAGAGATCGGCTTCCTGGACCGCGAGGACACCGTGATGGTCTCCAGCGTCTTCGCCGAGGACGAGAACGCCGACGAGGTGTCCCGCTACCAGCTGGACACCATGAAGCAGTACGTGCAAAAGGTGAGTGCATGAGTTCCCCCGCGCATACCCCGGCGGCCAAGGAAGCCAAGCCCGGCAACCACCACAAGGCGTTGCGGACCGTCACCATCATCTCCACGTTTGGGGGCCTGCTCTTCGGCTACGATACCGGCGTCATCAACGGTGCCCTCCCGTACATGCAGGAGGACCTGGGGCTCACGCCGCTCACTGAAGGGTTGGTCACGTCGTCGCTATTGTTCGGCGCGGCCTTCGGCGCCCTGTTCGGCGGCCGCCTGGCCGACCGCAACGGCCGCCGCCGTATGATCATGGTCCTGGCAGTCATCTTCCTCATCGGCACGCTCGCGTGCACGTTCTCGCCGAACACCGAGGTGATGATCGCCGCCCGGTTCGTGCTGGGCCTCGCGGTCGGCGGCGCTTCCGTGACAGTTCCGGTATACCTTGCGGAAGTTTCCCCAAGTGCCCGCCGCGGCCGGATTGTCACGCAGAACGAGCTGATGATCGTCACCGGGCAGCTGCTGGCCTTCATCTTCAACGCCTACCTGGGCAACACGTTCGGAGAGTCCGGCGGCATCTGGCGCTGGATGCTGGTTATCGCCACCCTTCCTGCGATCGCGCTGTGGATTGGCATGAACTTCATGCCGGAAAGCCCCCGCTGGCTCGCATCCATGGGCAGCTTCGGCGAGACGCTCAGCGTCCTCCAACGCATCCGGTCGCAGGCAGAGGCCCGGGCCGAATTCGAAGAGGTCAAGGCCATGGCCGTGGAGGACTATAAGTCCAAGATGGGCTCCTGGAAGGACCTGGGGATTCCGTGGCTCCGCCGCATCTTCTTCGTGGGCCTGGGCCTGGCGGTGATTCAGCAGATCACCGGGGTGAACTCCATCATGTATTACGGCACCCAGATCCTGTCCGAGTCCGGCTTCGGCCGTGAAGCGGCCTTGACGGCCAACATCGCCAATGGCGTGATCTCCGTACTCGCCACCTTCGTGGGTATCTGGCTGCTCGGCAAGGTTGGCCGCCGCCGGATGCTCATCACGGGACAGGCAGGTACGACGACGGCGCTCCTCCTGATCGGCGTCTTCTCCCTGATCCTGCCTGAAGGCTCAGTCCGCGGTTTCGTCATCCTGTCGCTGACAGTGACGTTCCTGGCTTTCCAGCAGGGAGCGATCTCACCGGTTACCTGGCTGATGCTCTCCGAGATCTTCCCGCTGAAGATGCGGGGCCTCGGCATGGGCGCGTCCGCTTTCGTGCTGTGGATCGTGAACTTCCTGGTGGGCTTCGGCTTCCCGCAGCTGATGGCCGCGATCGGGCTCTCCAATACCTTCTTTGTGTTCGCCGTACTCGGCGTTGGCGCCATCGCCTTCGCCGCAAAGTACGTTCCGGAGACCAAGGACAAGAGCCTCGAGGACCTGGAACACCACTTCAAAACCATCGCCGGCGCCAAGACCGGGGCACCCGCAACGGCGGGCTAGGCACACGGCTGCTGCCGCCGTCGAAGGCTCCCTTGAAGCTCCTTCAAGGGAGCCTTCGACGTCCTTAGGCCCGGGCGTGCAGCTTGGGCAGGGCGTCCACCAGGGACGCCAGTTCGGGGATGTCCTGGGCCTGGCCGAGGGCGCGTTCCAGTGTGGCATCGTGTACCGGCCGGGCTTCGGCGAGCAGGCTGTTGCCGCTCGGGGTGAGTTCCGTGTAGATGCCCCGCCGGTCGTCGTCGCACAGGATCCTGGTCAGCAGGCCCCGGTCTTCAAGCCGGTTCACCAAACGGGTGGTGGCGCTGGGGCTGAGTGCCGTTGCCCGGGCCAGCTGCTGCATGCGCATGTGCCAGCCGTCCTGCCGGCTGAGTGCATCCAAAACGGTGTACTCCACCACGGACAGTTTCGACTCCGCCTGCAGTGCCCGTTCCAGTTCGCCTTCGATCAGGCCGTGCAAGGCCGCCAGGGTGCGCCAACCTTGCGCGCGGACTTCAACGGCGTCGTCCTTGATGCCCATCGTTGCTCCTCTCGAGGTGCGGCCAGCCGGGGAGCTGCCGCAACAAGCGTGCACACAAATATAGTTGCTTGCGCGTGATAATTGCGTGTGCAACAATAAATCCCGCGCCTGCAACTATTTTAGGCGCGCTCTCCACGGCGTACAACCGCCACAGCGGGTACGCCACGACCCACACAGCTCAAAGGAGCATTGCCATGCCTGTTGGCCTGATAGCACTCGCCCTGGGAGGGTTCGGCATAGGACTGACCGAGTTCGTCATCGCCGGGCTCCTGCCGGACGTCGCGGCGGACTTCGGAGTAAGCGAAGCCTCCGCCGGATGGTTCATTTCCGGTTACGCGCTCGCCGTTGTGGTTGGCGCCCTGGGGCTCACTGCCGCTGTGACGCGCCTTGAACGCAAGCCGGTGCTCGCCGGACTCCTGGTCCTCTTCATTGTGGGCAACCTGCTGTCCGCAACGGCCGCCGACTACTGGCCCATGATGCTGGGCCGCGTCATCGCGGCCCTCTCGCATGGCGCCTTCTTCGGCATCGGGGCAGTGGTGGCGGCAGGGATGGTGCCACCCAGCAGGAAAGCCGGCGCTATTGCTCTGATGTTCACCGGACTGACCGCCGCGAACGTCTTGGGCGTCCCCTTCGGCACCCTGCTGGGCCAGGCGGCGGGGTGGCGGTCCACGTTCTGGGCCATCACCGCCATTGGCGTGGCCGCACTGGCCGGGATCCTGGCGCTGGTACCCCGCTCGGCGGGCGCAGCGGAACAGGCCGGAAGCCTCCGATCGGAGCTGCGCGCTTTCCGCTCCGGGCAGGTGTGGCTGTCCATCCTGGTGACCATCCTGGGCTTCGGCGGCATGTTCGGTGCATTCACCTACATCGCCTACACCCTCACGGACGTCTCAGGTTTTGCCGCCTCAGCCGTTCCGTGGCTCCTCATCCTGTTTGGCGTGGGACTTTTCGCCGGGAACACGCTGGGTGGCAAGGCTGCGGACCGGAACGTGGACCGGACCCTCCTGGTGGTCCTCGCCATCCTGGCTGTGGTCCTGGTGGCGTTCGCCGTCTCGGCCGCGAATCCCGTGCTGACGGTCATCTCGCTGGTCCTGATGGGTGGCTTCGGCTTCGCCACCGTGCCGGGGCTGCAGATGCGCGTAATGAAGTACGCCCCCGGCGCGCCCACGCTCGCATCTGGTGCCAACATCGGTGCCTTCAACGTGGGAAACGCGTTGGGTGCCTGGCTGGGCGGCGTCACCATCACGGCCGGGCTCGGCTACACCTCGCCCATCTGGGCCGGTGCGGCGATCACGCTCGCGGGTCTTGCGGTGATGGCCTTCGCCGCGGCGGGCGCCAGGCGGAACGAAGGCACCAAGAAGCCGGAGCCCGTGAAGGAACTGGCCGACCGCTAGGTGGCGGCGGGGTCGGAGGAGCGCCGGACCATCAGGACCGGCTCCAGTTTGCGGGTAACCTCCGGCCCGGCGGTGCCCGCGATCCGGTCCAGCATCGCCTGCGCGGCCACCCGGCCAAGCTTGCGGGCGTGCTGGTCGATCGAGGTCAGTCCGATCAGCGGCGAAGCTCCCAGCTCGATGTTGTCGCAGCCCACCACCGCGACGTCACCGGGAACGGAGAGCCCGTGGGCTGCCAGGGCCTCCATGATGCCGATGGCGGTGAGGTCGTTGTGCGCGAAGATGGCGGTGGGTGGCTCAATCCCGGAAGCCAGGAAGTTCTCCATGACCGACCGCCCGCCCCGCTCGGTCATATCACTGTGCACCAGCATGGGTTCCAGGCCGAACTGCCGCATGGCGTGCAGGTAGCCTTCCCTGCGCTCGGTGTACGGCAGCCAGTCGGAGATGTCCACGTGCGCGATCCGCCGGTGTCCCAGTCCATGCAGGTGCTCCACGGCGAGTGCCCCGGAGCGGAAGTCGTCGGTCAAAACGGAATCGACGCCGTCGGCCGCCAGTTCCCGGGTGATCACGACGGCAGGCGTGCCGCGCAGGGCAGCCGCCAGCTCCGCCGTCGAGCCCGTGTAGCCGGCCAACAGGATTCCGTCCACGCGCAGGTCCACGAAGTTCCGCACCGCCTCCAGTTCCGTGCGCGGATCGGCGGAGCCGACGGCGACCATGACCTGGTTGCCGCTGCCTTCGAGTCCTTCGATCAGGCCGTCATAGATATCGGCAAAGACGGAGTTATGCAGGTCCAGGAACAGGACGCCCAGTGTCCGGGTGCGGTGGCTGGCCAGGCGGCTGGCCAGCCGGTTCGGAGAGTAACCCAGGGCGGCGGCGCTTTCCAGCACCGCCGTGCGCTTTGCCGGGGACACCTTGGGGGAGTTCCGCATGACCAGGGAGACCAGCGCGCGGCTCACCCCGGCGTCGCGTGCCACGTCCTCCATGGTCACGGACCGGGATGCGGGGGAAGTCTGCTTCACAAGACCCCACTATGCCAGTTGCCCACAGCGTTCACGGGCCGGCGTCCCGGCCATGCCCGGACGGGCTCAGCTGCCGAAGGGCAGCCGCGGGTCGATGTCCTGGGCCTCCCAGGTCTGGCGGACCCAGCCGTGGTGGGGGTCGTCGCTGATCAGCCATTCGCGGACCGGGCCGGGACCTGCCATGACGTTGAGGTAGTAGAGGTCGTAGCCGGGGGCGGCCATGGCGGGGCCGTGCCAGCCGTAGGGGACCAGGACGACGTCGCCGGTGCGGACTTCGGCGGAGACGTCGATGGGGCGTTCGTCGGACGCGTAGACGCGCTGGTAGCCGATTGCGTCGGCGTCGCCGGGTGCTGCGGACCCGGCAGCGACCTGCGTTTCGAAGTAGTAGATCTCCTCGAGGTGCGTCTCGCCGTCTTTTTCCTCGTCGTGCTTGTGCGGGGGATAGGAGGACCAGTTCCCGGCCGGGGTCAGGACCTCGCAGACGATGAAGCGGTCTGCTTCCAGCGCCGCGGGCGTGCCGAAGTTGTGGACCTGGCGGGAGCAGTTGCCGGCCCCGCGCAGTTCCACCGGAGTCTGCGCCGCGGGGATCAGCCGTGTGGGGTAGGACGCCTTGGCGGGTGCGGTGGCCACGGCCACGCGGCCGCCGCCCGCGGAGCTGACGATCACGGTCCGGCCGGTGCCTGAGTAGAGGACGTCGCTGGGGCCGGCAAACACGGACGCGCGGCCGCCCAGTTGGTACGCCGTGCCGTCCACCGTCACGGTGAAGGATCCGTTGAGCGGCACGACGATGCGTTCCTCGTCCGCGGCGGGAAGAACGACGTCGGCGCCCGCGGCGAGGGTGGCCACCTTCAGTCCGGTGTGGGCCCACCCGTCGACGGTGAGGGAGGAATCGGACGTTCCGATCGAGACGTCCCATTTGCCGTCGGCGGCGGTGCCAAGGGGGTAGACCCAGTTGGTCATAAAGAGCTCCTTGCGTTTCAACGCTGTACGAGTGTCATTTCGAAGCTGTAGGAGTCGGCGCGGTACACGTGATGGCCGGTTTCAATGTGCCGGCCGGTATCGTCCACGGCAGTGCGCTCCATGGTGACCAGGGCGGACCCTTCGCTGGTTTCCAGCTTGGCTGCCTGGTAGTCGTTGGCCGTCATGGCGCCGATCCGCTGGGTTGCCAGCCGGAAGTTGACGCCGCCGCGGCGGAGGATCGAGTAGAGGCCTTCGGCGGCGAGCATGGCTTCATCCATGGCGGCGATGTCGTCGCGGACCCAGTTCTCCATCAGGGCCAGCGGTTTGCCGCCCACCTTCCGGAGCCGGCTGAAGTGGTAGACCTTGGAGCCTGCGGCCAGCTGGAGTGTGGCGCGGATGGCGTCGTCGGCCTCGATGTGGGCGAAGCTCAACACCTCCGTGGTGGGCTTTTTGCCGTTGTTGGTGAGGTCGTCGTAGAGGCTGGACAGTTCCAGGGGCCGGCGGACCTGGCTGGACACAACTTGGGTACCCACCCCGCGCTTCCGGACCAGCAGCCCGGACCGGACCAGTTCATCCATCGCCTTGCGCATGGTCGGCCGGGACAGGTTGAGCTGGGCCGCCAGGTCGATCTCATTGTCCAACCGGCTCCCCGGTTCCAGTACCCCGCTGTAGATGGCGGCCTCGATGCCCTGGACCACCTGGTGGTAGAGGGGTACGGGGGAGGAGCGGTCGATGCTGAGGCCCAGGTTGTTCGCCACGGTGTGTTCCTGTTCTGGTTGCGGCATCCACCCGGTGGGGCGTGAACGGCCGCTTTGCCGCTATATGTTCGCTTGATAGGACATACTTCCTATTCGATCGTAGCAGGCCCGTGGAGCCGGTCAAGGCGGGCCGGAATCCAAGCCAGAAAGGCGCCGGGAGGTTATTTGTTCTGACATCAGTACTTTTTCTTGACGACACTCGTTAGAGCGCTCTAAAGTCAGTGGCACGCATCACATTCCTGACCAGCGCTCCTGGTCCCAAGAGAATCTGAGAGGCAACAATGCTGTTGCAGAAACAAACCATGGGCGCCACCGGCACCCAAAGCCGCGGATACCTGGCCCGGCTGACCGTCATCTCCACCCTTGGTGGCCTGCTCTTCGGCTACGACACCGGCGTGATCTCCGGCGCCCTGCTGTACATGAACGACTCGCTGAACATGACCGCCGTCGAGGAAGCCACCGTGGTGAGCGCCCTGCTGTTCCCCGGTGCCGCCGTCGGCGCCCTGACGGGCGGGCGACTGGCGGACAAGCTGGGCCGCCGCGGCTCGCTGCTGGTCTGCGCCCTGCTCTTCCTCTTCGGCGCCATCGGCTGCGCGATCGCCCCAAACGTCCCCTTCATGATCGCCGCCCGCATCCTGCTGGGCCTCGGCGTCGGCGCCGCCGCGGTCACCTGCCCCCTGTACCTCGCCGAAATGGCGCCGGCCCGCCTGCGCGGCCGCATGGTGACCATCAATGAACTCATGATCGTCACCGGCCAGATGCTCGCCTTCGCCATCAACGCCCTGCTCGACGCCCTGATCCACGACACCGAAGTGTGGCGCACCATGCTGGGCATCGCCTCGCTGCCCGCGCTGGCGCTCCTCGCCGGCATGCTGCTGCTGCCCGAATCCCCGCGCTGGTACGCCATCCGCGGCCGGCTGGAAGACAGCCGCCGCGTCCTCAACCTGAGCCGCACCCCGCAGGAAGCTGCAGCCGAATTCGAGGAGATCGCCCAGGCCGCCCGGACTGCCAAGGAGGAACGCGGCCACGCCTGGCAGGACCTCAAGAACAACCCCTGGATGCGCCGGCTGCTCTGGATCGGCATCGGCCTCGCCACCGTGCAGCAGGCCACCGGCATCAATACCGTGAACTACTACGCCCCCACCATCCTCGAGAAGAGCGGGCTGGGAGTGAGCGCATCCCTGGTGGCAACCATCGGCGTCGGCGTCACCTCCGTGCTGATGACCATCCTGGGCATCTGGCTGCTGGGCTTCATCGGCCGGCGGAAAATGCTGGTCATCGGGTTCTCCGGTGTTGTGGGCTCGCAGGGGCTGCTGGCCATCGTGTTCCTGCTGCCCCAGTCCGACCTCGCCAGCTACATCATCCTCGCCGCCATGATGCTCTTCGTCGCCTTCGTCCAGTGCTTCATCGGCACCTGCGTCTGGCTGCTCCTGTCCGAAATGTTCCCGCTCGCGATCCGCGGCTTCGCCATGGGCATCGCCGTGTTCGTCCTCTGGACGGTCAACGCAGCCATCTCCTTCCTGTTCCCGATCGTCGTCAACGCCCTCGGGTCCACCGGAACCTTTGGCCTGTTCGTCCTCGTGAACATCGCGTCCCTGGTCTTCGTGGCCAGGTGCGTGCCTGAAACGAAGGGCCACTCCCTGGAGGACCTGGAAGCCCACTTCCGCGGCGGCGACATACCCGCCCGCGTCTAGCCAGCCACAACATCCCAGCGGGGTCAGGTCCCGCCCGTCCCGAACCTCCGGGCGGGCAGGATCTGGCCCCACCTTCCTGTTGTGCAGCCGGCACGGAAAGCAGCACGCGGACGACGCCGGCTGGCTAGGGTGGGTGCATGACCAACCTTGGGCCGGCTCCGCACAGCCTCGAAGTCGAAGACCTCGACAGCTTCGACCGGATGGTAGCGGCCGGAGCCGTCCGGCTGCGTCGCTGGCACGCGCAATCGCTCGACCTGCGCGGAAGGTCGGCCGCCCTCGCCGGACTCGACGTTGAAGGCGCCATCTTCCTTGGCTGCACCTTCGACGAGGGAATGGAGGCAAGCCTGCGCAGCCGGGGAGCGCTGATCTTCCCCAGGCTGGAGGGGGTGCCGTTCAACCCGTACCGGTCCTCGCTCTACACGCCCGCCGAGCTTTATGCGGGGCTGGCCGGGTCACGGTACGAGGAACTGCCGGACGCCCGGATCTACCAGTGGAGCATCCAGCCCGGCCTGCGCCACCGGGTGGATGCCACACTGGCGTCGGCACTCCATGACCATGCCATCGGCGACGCGCTGGACGAGCTGATGCGGGGAGCGTGGGCGGGGCAACGGGTGGTTGGCGTGATGGGCGGACACGCGGCCGGGCGCGGCAGCACCGGTTACGCGCAGGCAGCGACGCTTGGCAGGCAACTGTCGCGCAGTGGTTACGCCGTCGCTACCGGCGGGGGACCCGGCGCCATGGAGGCGGCCAACCTGGGCGCGTACCTCAGCCAGGCGGACGACGGCGGCCTGCAGGTTGCGCTGGACATGCTCGCGGCCGTCCCCGGCTTCCGCCCCTCGGTGTCGGCCTGGGCGCGGGTGGCCGCCGCCGTCGTCGAGCTCTTCCCGGACGGGACGCCGTCGCTGGGAATCCCCACCTGGTTCTACGGCCACGAACCGCCCAACTACTTCGCCACGCACATCGCCAAGTACTTCGCCAACTCAGTCCGGGAGGCGATCCTGCTGGAACTGTGCCAGGGCGGCATCGTCTTCCTGCCCGGGGCGGCCGGGACGGTGCAGGAGATCTTCCAGGACGCCTGCGAAAACTACTACGGCGCCCGGGAAAAGATCACGCCCATGGTCCTGGTGGGCCGGGACCACTGGGAGCACGAATACCCGGCGTGGCCACTGCTGCGCAGCATGGCCGCCGGGCGGTTGATGGAAGAACGGATCTTCCTCGTGGACACAGTGGACGAAGCCGTGGCGGTCCTGCAGGGCTGACCCGGGTTACCCCGCGGGCCGCGGCACCCCGGCTGCGCTACAGGTCCTTCCGGCATTGGGCCTTGCTGAGCTCATAGAGTCCATTGAGGTCCCCGGCGGACAACCCTTCGGGAGTGCCGATTTCCGGGAACATCAGCTGCCGCGGATCCTCAACGTGGTCAAGGCCCATCACGTGGCTTAGCTCGTGCAGGACCACCGCGGTGGCGTACAGGTGGCCGTCCGGGTTCAGCAGCTCGTTGGCGATCTGCGGCGCGTCCAGGTCCAGGCCGCCCGTCACGAATGTCTTAGGCCCGTCGTCGTAGCTGAAATGGGTGCTGCCGCCGGTGCCGATGACTTTGCCCTGCAGCTGGGGAGCGGTTTCGGGGGTGGTCCAGGCGATCAGCAGCGGTGCCCAGCGCTCGCCATAAACGTCCGGCTGGTACGGCGGCCGTTGTGCGGACGGCTGCTCGTCGGTGGTGCCGTCGTAGACGAAGGTGATGCCGGTGGCGGCGGAGATGGTGGCGATGGCCTGGGGTACCAGGTGCCCGGCGCCGGCGGGTTCAAGGGCTGCGTTGACCACGTAGTGGAGCGGCCGGCACGGCGAGTATCCCACCGGGGTGCCGTCCCCGTTGACCGCCAGGAAGCGGTACGAGTCGCTTCCGACGGCGGGCGGTTCGGGGGCGCCGAGCGGCGCGTCTTCCTCTTCGATCCCCGGGGGAGGGGTGTCCAGGCTGGCTTCGGCCGGCTGTTCCGCGCCGGCGGAACCGGACGGGCCGCCGTCTTGGCCATGGCCCTGGCCGGCCGCCGGGGGCTGCGGGTTGCCGGGCCCGATCCGCACGTCGAGCAGCTGCTGGACCCGCGGATCAGCCACCGCCATGGCACCGCCGAAAACCCCTGCCATCACCAGGGCAGCAACCAGCACCTGCCGGTATCCCAGACCGGTGCGGTCTTTGCTGCCGGTGTGCCGGGGCGGCCGAGCGTTCATCAGGCCACTCTACTAACCGACGACGGTGCCGAAGACCAGCCCCAGCAGGTACGTGACGACGGCGGCGCCCAGGCCGATGGCGAGCTGGCGCAGTCCCCGCGTCAGCGGCGAGGTACCGGACAACAGGCCCACGATGCCGCCGGTGGCCAGCAGGGAAATGCCGACCAGCACACCGGCCGCGACGAGGGCGGCCACGCCGGTCAGTCCGAAGATGAACGGCAGGATGGGGATGATGGCGCCGGAGGCGAAGAAACAGAAGCTGGACAGCGCGGCGCCCCAGGCGGTGCCCACGGCCTCGTGCTGGTCCTCGTCGCCGGGCAGTTCGGGCTGGAGGGACAGGCTGGGATCGCAGTCGCAGGACAGCAGCCCCATCCGCTCTGCCACCCGGTGCTCGGCGGCCTCGTGCGACATGCCGCGGGCCAGGTAAACCAGGAGCAGTTCGTTGTGCTCGAGGTCCAGCTTAGGCGCCGCCGCGAGAGTGACCTGGGTGGGGCGGGTGGCGGCCAGCAGTTCACGCTGGGACCGGACGGAGATGAACTCACCGGCGCCCATGGACATGGCGCCTGCCAGGAGTCCGGCAATGCCGCTGAGCAGCACCACGCTGCTCGCCACTCCGGAGGCGGCCATACCCATCACCAGGGACAGGTTGCTGACCAGGCCGTCGTTTGCACCGAAAACGGCAGCGCGGAACGTGCCGGCCAGTCTGTTGCGGCCGCGGGTGGCAAGCCCGCGGACGACTTCCTCATGGATCTGCTCGTCGGCTGCCATCGCGGGCGTGGCGTTGGGATCCTTGGCATAGGGGGAGCGGCCCTCGGCCCGCTGCGCCAGGGCCAGCACAAACACGGAGCCGAAGTGGCGGGCCAGGAACCCGAGCAGGCGGCTCCGGAAGGAGGCCGGCCGTGGCTTGCCGGCTTTATCCCCCAGCAGCGCAAGCCAGTGCGCCTCGTGGCGGCCTTCGGCCTCGGCGAGGGCGAGGAGGATGTCACGTTCCTCGCCCTGGCGGTTTTGGGCAAGATCGCGGTAGACGGCGGCCTCCGCGCGTTCGTCCGCGAGGTACTGGCGCCACCTCTTGATGTCCGACGGCGCCGGACCGGATTGTGGATGGGCTTGGTTCAACGGCGTTTTGTGTGGGCGGGCCGAATGCGGTTGTGCGTGCTGTGACACGGAGACTCCTGGGCTGGACGGGGCAGGTTGCTGCCCCATTGCAGCTGCCAGCTTACTGCGGATTTTCGCGGTTTTTTGGCCGGTAAACCTAGGCCGGGAGTTTCGGTTTACCTCAATTCCGGGCGGCTTCCGGCGCGCTGCGTCCGGTGCCTGCCAGCTATTGACCCGCCTGCACGGCGGTGTTGTGATGAAGGTGTGGCGCAGCCAGCGCCGTGGGACAACAGCACGTCAGGCGAACACACGGAGGTTGAATCATGAGCACCACCGGACAGCACCCGGACATGCCGCACCTGGAGTCCGTGGAAGCGGACCCGGCCTACGACTACGCCGAGGATGCACCCGTAGACGAGGACGACTGGGACGCGGAGGACGAGTTCCTGGATGAGGAGGAGCCCGTCGTCCAGGCGCCGCCGGTGATCGTTGACGCCGAGGACCGCGTGGTTCCCCTGGAGGACCCTGACGAGGTCCGCGAGGCCGAATAGGACAGACGACGGCGGCGCCTCCCTTCGCTGGACTGCGAAAGGAGGCGCCGCCGTCGTCCGTTGTTGTTCCGCGCGCGAGGACTGCGAAATCCCGCTGTCAGGGGGCTGTGACCGCGGCGGCAGGTGCTTCTTCGGTGTCCTGCCCGGATACGCGGCGCTGCCAGTTCCGCATAGTCTGCGCGTCGGTCGGCGGGGTGGCGAGCGAAACCGCGATGTAGGCCACAGCCGAGGCGATCAGGCCGTAGTAAATGGGTTCATTGGCATAGATCCCGTCCAAGGGTGCCTTGGCGTTGATTTCCAGGACAATCATGGTGCCGAGTGTGACAACGGACCCCGCCGCCATGGAGACCGCGGCGGCCAGTCCCGTACCGCGCTTCCACACCAGGCCGCCGAGGATTGCCACCAGGAGGCCGCCCACGAGGATGTCATAGGCGATGGTCAGGGCAGCGACGACGTCCTTGGTGATGATGGCGATCACGATGGCGATGATGCCGAGGGCCAGGACCCAGGCCCGGTTGGCCTTGACGTCGTGCTCGGGGTTGTCGGAGTCATCGGTGTTGATGTCCTTGCCGAACCAGCTGGCTACGAACGGCAGGACGTCGGCGCGGGCCACGGTGGCGGCGGCGATCAGGGCTCCGGAGGCGGTGGACATCATGGCTGCGACGGCGGCGGCCAGGACCAGCCCGCCGATGCCGACGGGAAGCAGGTTCTGGGCTACTTCGGCGTAGACGTCGTCCTTCGCGGCGATCTCGATGTTGGACACTGCAACGCTGGCGGCCATACCGATGAGTGCACCGGCAACGCCGTAGAGGATGCAGTAGATGCCGGCGGTCGCGCCGCCCCAGCGGGCAACACGCGGGGTCTTGGCGGTGAACACGCGCTGCCAGATGTCCTGGCCGATGAGCAGGCCCAGGGTGTAAACGACGAAGTAGGTGATGATCGTCTGGACGCCGATGCCGTCGATCTGGAAGAAGCTTTCGTCCACCCGGGCACGGATGCCGTCGATGCCGCCGGCGGCGCTGAGGGTGAAGGGGAGCATCAGGAAGAAGATGCCGACGGTCTTGATGACGAACTGGACCTGGTCGGCCAGGGTGATGGACCACATGCCGCCGATGGTGGAGTAGACCAGCACGATGGCACCGCCGATGGCGATGGCCAGGGCACGGTCCCAGCCGAACAGCACCACGAAGATGGTGGCGTAGGCGCCGGTGGACGTGGCGCACAGCATCAGCGTGTAGGCAAGCATCACGATGCCCGACGCTTCGGTGGCCCGGCTGCCGTACCGCAGGGTCAGCATCTGGGAAACCGTGTAGATCTTCAGTTTCTGGATGGTTCCGGCGAAGAGCAGGCTGAGGAGCAGGACGCCGGCGCCGATGGCCACCACCAGCCACATCCCCGAGATGCCGAACTTGTAGCCGAGTCCCACGCCGCCGACCGTGGAGGCGCCACCCAGGACGACGGCGGCCATAGTTCCGGTGTAGAGGAAGGGGCCGAGGCGGCGGCCGGCGACCAGGAAGTCGCTGTTGTTTTTGGTGCGGGACTTGCCCCACCAGCCGAAGGCCAGCATTGCGAGCAGGTACACCACCACGATGGCGATATTGATGACGCTTACGTCCATGTTGGCTCCTTGGAGCGGTTCGGCAGCCAGGGCTCGATCCGGAAGGGGACGGCCGGAGCCGCTGCTGAAATTCTTGGGGGCGAGAGGAAACTCTCAATAATTGCCTGACAGGCAACAAGTGTTTTCCAAAGGTTAGGCTGTGACGGCAGTAACAGTCAAGGTCGGAATAGGTAAGCCCGGAGCGCGCCATGGGCGCGTCACAGAGGAGGCGGGCCATTAGTATTGCTGCAGAGCGGGGCCGGGCAGCCGGCCATGAAAGGTTCGTAGATGAAGGCACTGCCAGTTGAGCCGAGCAACGTTCCGGTTGCCATCGGTTCCCGCATCCGGGCAGCCCGGCAGTCCCAGCGGCTCACTATCGAGCAGGTGGCCGACGCGACGGGACTGACCAAGGGCTTCCTCAGCCGGGTGGAGCGCGACCTGACCTCTCCGTCCGTCGCCTCGCTGGTAACCCTTTGCCAGGTGCTGTCCATCTCCATCGGCGACCTGTTTGCCGCTCCGGAAACGCATCTGACCAAGCGCAATGACGGCCCCCGCATCTCACTGGGCGGCCAGGGCATCGTGGAGCGGCTGCTGACCGCCCGCTCCGAACGGCGGATCCAGATCATCCAGGCGTGCATTGAGCCTCACGGGCGCGGCGAGTCCGAGCTGTACGCCGTCGACTGCGACGTTGATGTCCTCCACGTCATCAAGGGCAGCATCCGGCTGATCCTCACCAACGAGCAGTACGACCTCGAAACCGGGGACACGGTCACCTTTCCCGGCCGCGAACCGCACACCTGGGTCAATCCCACGGACAAGCCGGTAGAGGTCCTCTGGGTACTGGTTCCCGCCGCGAGCCGCTAACCCCCAACTAGGTAGCAGTAAGTGTCGTTGTGAGCGCTCATAACGACACTAACTGCTACCTGGATGCAGGACCGGTGCTGACTTTGTAAACAGTTGATGCTCATTAGAAAACCAGGGTGTATGATGGCAGTCACATCAGATTTACGACTCCTTGAAGGAGAGGCCCCTTGGAAGAGCTGCGCATCGAAGCCAACGGCAACCTTGGCCCCATCGACTCATCCCGTATTCCCCGTTACGCAGGTGCGGCCACCTACGCCCGCCTTCCCCGCCTGGACCAGGTGGCCAAGGCCGACGTCACCGTTGTGGGCGTCCCCTTCGACTCCGGCGTTTCCTACCGTCCCGGCGCCCGCTTCGGGGCCAACCATGTCCGCGAAGCCAGCCGCCTGCTGCGGCCCTACAACCCCGCCTGGGACACCAGCCCGTTCGAGAACGTGCAGGTGGCCGACGCCGGCGACATGGCCGTCAACCCCTTTAACATCAACGAGGCCATCGAGACCATCCAGCAGAACGCCCTGGACCTCACCGCGGCCGGCAGCAAACTCGTCACCCTCGGCGGAGACCACACCATCGCACTGCCCCTGCTGCGCGCCGCCGCCGAGCGCGCCGGCGGACCCATTGCCATGCTGCACTTCGACGCCCACCTGGACACCTGGGACACCTACTTCGGCGCCGAGTACACCCACGGCACCCCGTTCCGCCGCGCCGTCGAGGAAGGCATCCTCGACACCGAAGCCATCAGCCACATCGGCACCCGCGGCCCGCTCTACGGCAAGAAAGACCTCGACGACGACCACCGCTTCGGGTTCGGCATCGTCACCTCCGCCGACGTCTACTACCAGGGCGTCCTGGAAACCGTAGCCAAGGTCCGCGACCGGATCGGCAACCGCCCGCTGTACATCTCCGTGGACATCGACGTCCTGGACCCGGCCCACGCGCCGGGCACCGGAACCCCTGAGGCGGGCGGCATCACCAGCCGCGAACTCCTGGAAATCATCCGCGGCTTCCGCGGCATGAACCTGGTGGGCGCCGACGTCGTCGAAGTCGCCCCGGCCTACGACCATGCCGAAATCACCGGCGTCGCCGCCAGCCACGTGGCCTACGAGCTGGTGACCCTGATGGCTGACAACGCCGTCCCCGGCGACCGTTTCGGTGCCGCCACCGGCTACGCCGCCCAGGCCCTGGGCCAGGAAGTCCGCCGGCCCGCGGGCTTCGCAGCGGCCGGCAAGGAGTAATGCCGTGATCGATTTTGATCCGGGCAGCCCGGCCTTGCATGCCAGTGCAAAACCAGGGACAGGTGCCCGCAACGGCGGGGACCTCGTCGTCGAAACCCTCGAAGCGCTCGGCGCGAAGACCGTCTTCGGCATCCCCGGCCAGCATGCCCTTGGCCTCTTTGACGCGATGGGCCGGGGCAACCTGCACTTCGTGTCTTCCCGGGTGGAAAACAACAGCGCCTTCGCCGCCGACGGCTACTCCCGCGCCACCGGCGAAGTCGGTGTCCTCTTCCTTTCCACCGGTCCGGGAGCGCTGACCTCGCTGGCCGGCCTGCAGGAGGCGTACGCCACGGGCGTTCCCATGGTGGTGGTGGCCAGCCAGATTCCGCTCGAGGGGCTCGGCGCCCGGCGCAAAGGCATGCTGCACCAGCTCGATGACCAAAAGGCGTCGGCGGCGAACGTCACCAAAAGCCAGCGGCTGATCCAGCACGCGTCCGGCATTCCCTCGGCCATCCAGGACGCATGGACCGAGGCGATCTCCTCGCCGCAGGGCCCGGTGTGGATCGAGATCCCGCAGAACGTGCTGCTGGACCCGATCATGGTTCCGCCGGTCGAGGACGCCCTGGCCGAGGCGGCGGACAACCCGCCCCGCGTGGAACTGGTCCGCGAGGCAGTGAAGTGGCTCGAAGCCGCCGAGCGCCCGGCCATTATCGCCGGCGGCGGCACCCGCCGCGGCCATGCAGAGAAGTCCCTGCTCTCCATCGCGGAGAAGTTGCGGGCCCCGGTGATCTGCACGCCGGGAGGCAACGGAGCGTTCCCCTGGAACCACGAGCTGTCCCTGCAGTCCTGGATCGAGGACCGGTACATGACCGAGCTCCTCGAGGACGCCGACGTGCTGGTGGTGATCGGCTCATCCCTGGGGGAAGTGACGTCCAACTACTTCACCTTCGAGCCCCGCGGCCGGATCATCCAGGTGGACGCCGAGCCCCGCGTCCTTGAGTCCAACCGTCCCGGCCTGGGCATCCGTGCCGACGCCGGCCAGGCGCTGGCAGCGCTGGACGAGGCGTTGTCGGGTGAGCGGCGGGAGGCTGCGGCAGATTGGCACGGCCGGTCCCCGGAGCAGCTGGTCAAAGAATCCCTGGCAAAGGTCCGCGCCCGGCTGGAATCACAGGATCTGGCCAAGGAACTGAAGTTCATGGCCGATATTCGTGACGCCGTGCCCGCGGACATGCAGACCTTCTGGGACATGACCATCGCCGCCTACTGGGGCTGGTCCTGCTGGGACGCGCGCGAGGGCCAATTCCACTCCGCCCAGGGCGCCGGCGGCCTGGGCTTCGGCTTCCCGGCCGCCATCGGCGCCGCCGTAGGCTTGGAAACGCAGGGCAAACCCGCTGGTTCCGCTCGAGTACTCGCTGTGTCCGGCGACGGCTCCTCGATGTATTCCATCTCTGAGCTTGCCACCGCCAAGCAGCACAACGTCCCGGTCACCTGGCTGATCGTGGACGACGGCGGCTACGGCATCCTGCGCGAATATATGGTGGGTGCCTTCGGCAAGGCAACGGCCACCGAACTTGCCCGGCCGGACTTCGTGAAGCTGGCTGAGGCATTCGGTGTCCCGGCCGTCAAAGTGGCCCCCGAGAATGTGGGGGACGCGCTCAAGGCGGGATTCGCAGCCGACGGCCCGAACGTCGTCGTGGTGGAAACCCTCCTGAAGATGTTCGCCCCAACGCATCTGGACGTCTGACAGAACCCCTTATCGCAGCCGCTCGGCCCCAAAGGACCCCCGCTCCATGAAGGAGTTGGGGTCCTTTCGCGTACCCGGCCAGCAATAGTTTCCCAAAGCAACCAAATTGCGATATAGTTGCTTCAGGCAAACAAGTAAGGAGTGCCTGGAGCCATGGCAGTAAAGCCGGACACGGCAGCCGATCTCGTGTACCAGATCTTCGACCTCCAGCGCGCGGTGCGGTGTATAGCCACCGCCAACGTGCGCGGCCAGGACACCGGGGTGGCCCTGCAGGGTGTCCTCCGGTTTGTGGGGGAGGGGGAGTCCCGCGCCACCAAGCTTGCCGAAAGGCTGGGCGTCAGCGCCCCGGTCCTCAGCCGGCACATTGCCGAGCTTGAGGAACAGGGCTATGTGGTCCGCCGGCAGGACCCCGACGACGGGCGGGCCCAGCTGGTGGCACTCACCCCGTCAGGTCTGGAAAAGCTCCGCCACATCGAGGAGCAGCGGACGGCGGTACTGCAGGACTACCTGCGCGACTGGAGCGAGGAGGACGCCGGCAACACGGCGACGACCCTGCGCAGGCTCACCGAATCACTGAAGAACTCAGCCCGGGCAACGGCGGCCGGACACCCAACAACCACCCCGTAGGAGCAGACTTAATGGCAAGCCAAACCGCCGCGCCTGTCGAGGAAGCCGCAGCCCGGACCGCCGCGTCCCAGGCTTCGCCTTCGGAGATGTCGCACCGCCAGATCATGGAGGCCCTCACCGGACTGCTGGCCGCCTTCTTCACCGCGATCCTCAGCAGCACCATCGTGGCCAACGCCCTGCCCACAATCATGTCCGACCTGCACGGCACCCAGACCGACTTCGCCTGGGTCATCACCGCTGCCCTCCTGGCCAACGCCGCCACCACGCCCATCTGGGGCAAGCTGGCCGACCTCTTCAACAAAAAGGTCTTGGTCCAGCTCAGCATCATCGTCTTCGTGGCCGGGTCCGTCATGGCAGGGCTGTCGGAAACCATCCCGCTGCTGATGGTGGCACGCGTCATCCAGGGCATCGCCATGGGCGGCCTCACCGCCCTGGCCCAGGCCATCATCGGCACCATGATCCCGCCCCGGAACCGCGGCAAGTACTCCGGCTACATGGGCGCCGTCATGGCTGTCGGAACGGCCGGCGGCCCCCTGCTCGGCGGATTCATCGTGGACAGCCCGCTCGGCTGGCGCTGGACGTTCTTCGTGTGCGTGCCGCTCGCCGTCGTCGCGCTGGTCCTGCTCCAGGTGACGCTCAAGATCCAGCACGTCCGCCGGCCGGCGAAGATCGACTGGCTCGGTTCCATCCTGCTGACCTCGGGCGTGAGCCTGCTCCTGATCTGGGTTTCGTTCGCCGGCAATCCCGCCTACTACGACTGGATCTCCTGGCAGTCCGCACTGATGGTGGGCGGGGGAGTCCTCCTGCTCGCCCTCCTGGTGCTGGTGGAGTCCAAAGTGGAACAGCCCATCATCCCGCTCAAGATCATCTCCGAGCGCACCACGGCGCTCGCCATCCTGGCTTCCGTGGCCGTGGGCATCGCGATGTTCGGGTCCTCCACCTTCCTGGGCCAGTACTTCCAGGTTGCCCGCGGCGCCACGCCCACGGAGGCGGGCCTCCTCACCCTGCCGATGATCGCCGGCAACCTGGCCGGGTCGGTCGCCTCGGGCCTGTTGATTACCCGTACGGGCAAATGGAAGGGCTACCTGATCGCCGGCAGCATCCTGCTGATCGGCGGGCTGGGCCTGGCCGGCACCATGGACCACACCACCGAACTCTGGCACGCCGGTATCTTCACCGCCGTCCTGGGCCTGGGCCTGGGCATGCTGATGCAGAACCTCGTCCTTGCCGTCCAGAACACCGTCCGTGCCTCGGACATTGGCACCGCCAGCGCCTCCGTCGCGTTCTTCCGCTCGGTGGGCGGCGCGGTCGGCGTCTCAGTCCTCGGCGCCGTCCTCGCCAACCGGGTCAGCGATCTCGCCACCCAAGCCCTGGCAGCCGCAGGCATCCCGGTCCAGGGCGGCAGTGCCGGAAGCAGCATGGACCTGGCCCACATGCCGGAGCCCGTCCGCGACATCATGCGGGCCGCCTACGGTGACGCCACGGCTGAAGTTTTCCTGATTTCCGCCGCCGTGGCAGTAGTGGCACTGGTATCGGTGCTCTGTATCAAGGAAAAGCCGCTCCGCCGTACCGTGGACATCCAGAGCACCGTGGACATCCAGCCCCAGGCAAAGGAAGAAAGCACGACGACGGCGCTTGCCACGGCAGGCAAGTGACGTGCCGCAGTACTCCCCCCGGATGATCTTTCCCGGGCGCTGTTTGTCCCCGGTGGGGAGTTTCGTAGAGTAGGAAGGCTAAGGCTGTCAGCCCCGGCTGCTACTACTTAAGCCTTCCGCAACACGAACTCATTGCTAAGGATCCGCGGGCATGCTCCTCACCCTCATACGGAGGTTTTCCAGGCCGTACACGCCGTATCTCGTGGCGGTCGTCGTTTTCCAGCTGGCGTCCACCATCGCCGCGCTGTACCTGCCCAGCCTGAACGCGCAGATCATCGACGAAGGTGTCTCCCGCGGGGACACCGATTTCATCTGGCGCACCGGCATGGTGATGCTGCTGGTGGCTTTCGTCCAGGTCGGAACGGCAATCGCCGGGGTCTACTTCGGTTCCAGGACCGCCATGGCCCTGGGCCGCGACCTGCGGCGGGCCGTGTTCCGCAAGGTCACCAGCTTCTCGGCCAAGGACGTCAACGGCTTCGGTGCCCCTACCCTGATCACCCGCGGAACCAATGACGTCCAGCAGGTCCAGATGCTGGTGCTGATGGCACTGAACTTCATGGTGGCCACACCCATCATGTGCATCGGCGGCATCATCATGGCCCTCCGGGAGGATCTCAACCTTTCCTGGCTGGTGTGGGTGTCCGTGCCTCTGCTCACCGTGGTGGTGGGGTACCTGGTGGTCCGGTTGCTCCCGCTCTTCCGCAGCATGCAGAAGAAGATCGACCGGATCAACGCTGTCCTGCGGGAACAGATCATCGGCATCAGGGTGGTGCGCGCCTTCGTCCGGGAACCGTATGAGACGGGCAGGTTCGGTGCCGCAAACCAGGAACTGACCGACGTCTCACTGAAGATCGGCGCCCTGTTCGTCCTGATGTTCCCGGCCATCGGCATGATCCTGCACCTGTCCACGGCCGCGGTACTGTGGTTCGGCGGCCAGCGGGTGGACTCGGGCGAGATGCAGGTGGGCGCACTGACTGCGTTCCTGCAATACCTGTTACAGATCCTCGTTGCCGTCATGATGGGCACCTTCATGGCCATGATGATCCCCAGGGCATCGGTCTGCGCGGACCGCATCGGCGAGGTGCTCGGCGTCGAACCGTCCATCCATGACCCCGAACAGCCCCAGGCGCCGGCATCCCTCACGGGCCTCGTCGAGTACCGGAACGTCACCTTCGCCTACCCGGGCGCCGAGTCACCCGTTCTGAGCAACATCAGTTTCACCGCCCGGCCCGGCCAGACCGTGGCCATCATCGGGTCCACCGGTGCCGGCAAGACCTCGCTGCTGTCCCTCCTGCCGCGGCTCTACGACCCCGCCGAGGGGGAGGTGCTCCTGGACGGGGTCCCGGTCAGCAAGCTCGACCGCGCCGAGACCACCAGGCGCGTTGCCCTGGTGCCGCAGCGGCCCTACCTCTTCTCCGGCACCATCGGGCACAACCTGCGCTTCGGCAAGACCGAAGCCACGGACCAGGAACTCTGGGAAGCCCTGCGGGTTGCCCAGGGCGAGGAATTCGTCCGGGACAAAAAGAACGGCCTGGACGCCCGGATCGCCCAGGGCGGAACCAACGTCTCGGGCGGCCAGCGGCAACGTCTCTGCATCGCTCGCGCACTGGTGACCAAACCCCGCGTATACCTCTTCGACGACTCCTTCTCTGCCCTTGACGTTGCCACGGATGCCCGGCTGCGCGCTGCATTGAAGCAGACCACAGCCGACGCCACCGTCATCATCGTCGCCCAGCGCGTCTCCACCATCACGGAGGCCGACCAGATCCTGGTGCTGGACAACGGCAGGATCGTGGACCGCGGCACCCACGAGGAACTCCTGGAAACCTCACCCACTTACCAGGAAATTGTCGAATCCCAGCTGAGCGTGGAGGAAATGGCATGAGCCCCCGCAAGAAGGACTCCGTTTCCACGGCGGAAGCCACAGCACCGGCGGATGACGACTTCATCGAGGAGGAGTACACCCCCTCGGAAGCCGACGGCGACATGTTCGGCGGAATGCCCGCAAAGAAGGCCGAGCACTTCTGGCCGTCGGCCAAGCGGCTGATGGGCCTCCTGCGGCCGGAAGCGCTGGGCATTTACGCGGTGGTTGCCATGGTGGTGGTCGCCGTCGTCCTGAACGTCATCGCCCCGAAGATCCTGGGCCAGGCCATGGACGTGATCTTCGCCGGCGTCGTGGGCAAGCAGCTTCCCGCCGGGGTCAGCAAGGACCAGTTCGTCGAGGGCCTGCGCCAGCAGGGGCATGACAACTTCGCGGACATGGTGTCGCGGATGGAGCTTGTGCCCGGGACCGGCATCGACTTCGGCAGGCTGACCCAGCTCATCGCCGTCGTCCTGCTGATGTACTTCGTGGCCAACATCTTCCTGTGGCTGCAGGGCTATGTGCTGAACCGGATCGTCATGAAGGTGATCCGGAAGCTCCGCGACGATACTGAACGCAAGCTGAACCGGCTGCCGCTGAACTACTTCGACACCCGCCAGCGCGGGGACGTCCTGTCCCGCGTCACCAACGACGTCGACAACATCCAGCAGGCGCTGCAGCAGGCCTTCGCGCAGCTGGTCAACTCCGTCCTGACAGTGCTGGGCATCGTGATCATGATGTTCATCGTGTCCTGGCAGCTTGCCCTGATCGCACTCCTCTCCCTGCCCCTGGCCGGGGTGGCCGCGGGCATGATCGGCGTGCGGAGCCAAAAGCTGTTCGCGGCGCAGTGGAAGAACACCGGCGCCCTTAACGGCCAGATCGAAGAATCGTTCTCGGGGCACGACCTTGTAAGGGTCTTCGGCCGGGAGGCCGACATGCTGGAGCGCTTCGAAGAACGCAATGAAGCGCTGTACAAGGCCAGCTTCGGGGCGCAGTTCGTTTCCGGCATCATCTTCCCGGTGATGCAGTTCGTCTCCTACCTCAGCTACGTCGGCATCGCCGTCGTGGGCGGCCTGCGGGTGGCCTCCGGCTCCATGTCGCTGGGTGACGCGACCGCCTTCATCCAGTACTCCCGCGAGTTGACCCAGCCGCTGGGCCAGATGGCCGGCATGGCCAACATGCTCCAGTCCGGCGTGGCGTCCGCCGAGCGGGTCTTTGAATTCCTCGACGCCGAGGAGCAGGAGCAGGACACCGCCACCGAACATCTGCCAGCCAGGACCGACGGCCATGTCGAGTTCCGGAACGTCACCTTCAGCTACACGGAGGACCGGAAGCTGATCGAGGACCTGTCGTTCACGGCCGAACCCGGCAACACGGTGGCGATCGTTGGTCCCACCGGTGCCGGCAAGACAACGCTGGTGAACCTGGTGATGCGCTTCTACGAGCTCGACTCAGGTTCCATCACCGTGGACGGCGTGGATATCACCCATCTCAGCCGGTCCGAACTGCGGTCCAAGGTGGGGATGGTGCTGCAGGACGCCTGGCTGTTCGGCGGGTCGATTTACGACAACATCCGGTACGGCAACCTGGACGCCACCGAGGAACAGGTGATGGCGGCCGCGAAGGCCACGTTCGTGGACCGGTTCGTGCGTGCCCTGCCCGAGGGCTACAACACCATCATCGATGAGGAGGGCAACAACGTCAGCGCCGGCGAGAAGCAGCTGATCACCATCGCCCGGGCCTTCGTGGCCGACCCCTCGCTGCTGATCCTGGACGAGGCCACGAGTTCCGTAGACACCCGCACCGAACTGCTGGTGCAGAAAGCCATGGCCGCGCTCCGGACGGACCGCACCAGCTTCGTGATTGCGCACCGGCTTTCCACTATCCGCGACGCCGACACCATCCTGGTGATGGAGGACGGCAGGATTGTGGAGCAGGGCAGCCACAAGGTCCTGCTGGCTGCCGGCGGCGCCTATCATCGGCTCTACATGTCCCAGTTCGCGGGCGCGGACGCCGGGGACGTGCCGGTGGATGACTCGACGGCGGTGCGCAGTTGAGCGTGCAGGATGGACTTATGCAGGAAAACAGGGTGCAGGACGTTAGCGCGCAGGACACCAGCGAGGAGGCAGGGCACCAGCGGATCGAGGTCCTGGTTCCCATGCGCTGGGGCGACATGGATGCGTACGGGCACATCAACAACGTCCAGATCGTCCGGATGCTGGAAGAGGCCCGCATCGGCGCCTTCGGGCCGCCGAAGGGGGCCGGGCTGCCGGGGATCGAGCCGCAGGTCTCCCTCTTCAACGCCGTCCCGGACGGCACCATGGCGTTGGTGGTCGACCACAAGATCCGGTACATCCGGACCCTCGAGTACCGCAACGTTCCCGCTGTCGTGCAGGTGTGGATCGGCGCGGTCAAGGGAGCGAGCTTCGACATCCATTACCTCATCCAGGACCCCGTCACCGGCGAGGACTGCGTGAGGGCCAGCAGCCACCTGGCCTTCGTGGATGAGGCGACAGGCCGGGTACAGCGGCTCACGCCGGAGCAGAAAGACCGGATGGCGCCCTACGCACATCACGCCAAGCACTGAGCAGGTGAAGGGCAGGCACTAAGGCTCTGGACAAGACGCCAGCAGACCGATTGGACTTGAACCACCACCACGAGCGAAAGGAAGCCAGATGGCCAAGAACAAGCCCCGCGCCGCCAGGAGGAAGAAGACCTGGAAGGAAATGTCGCCGTCGGCCAAGGTCGGCACCATCCTGGTGGGCATCGTCCAGATGTCGCTGCTGGTGGCAGCGCAGCGGGACATCTCCAAGCGGCCGGCAGCGCTGATCAACGGACCAAAGGGGGCGTGGAGGGCAGCGTCCTTCATCAACTTCATCGGCCCCATGGGATATTTCATTTTCGGCCGCAAGCGGGGGACCGGAGCGCCGTAAAGCGTCCAGGGCTACAGTGGCGGGCGCGGCTTCACGCTGGGTGCACCGGGCCTGGTTTGGAGCAGCCGCCCAGCTTGACCCTGTAAATTTAAGTCCATGACCCCCGCCTCCGCTGCTGCCATCACCCGCGCCCACGGCATCTCACGGGAGATCGAGGATGCGGCGTGGTTCGTCCTGGGGCCGGGCCTGCAGGGAAAACCGTCGGCCCTCGACGGCCGGACCCTGACCTGGACGTCGGAGGCCGCGGCCGAGCTGGCGGGCAGGCTGGAACGCGGAACTCCGGACCCCAAGGCGCCCATGATGACCAACCTCCGGCAGAACCTGGAGGGTGCGTCCCGCGAAGCCAAGCAGCTCGCCGTCGAACTGCTGTTCCTGCAGTCCCTGCCGCTGGCCCACGAGGTAAAGTCCCTGAAGGTCAAGCGCGCCCGGGTGGCCGAGGCCGCGTCCTGGCTGGAACCTCCACTGGAATTGCCCGAGGAGCTGTACCAGGGCATGACGGACCACGGCGTCATCCGGGACCGGACGGCGGAATTCAACTGGACCATCTGGGACCACCTGACCTGGCTGTGCCGCTTCGTGCAGCACGTGGACCAGCAGCCGCCGGCCGTCATCACCGGAGCCCTCCAGGATCCGCTTCAGTTCCACCGCCTCGCCGCTGCCACCCCGGGCGACCAGCCCGCCATCCGGCGCAGCATCGAGTTCCTGGCCTGGCCCAGCTACTTCGAACCCGTTGTGGCCGACGTGGAGCGCCGGGAAATCCGCGATGCCTTCGCCTCCCTGGTGGGCGGCGCGAAGGGCGACAGCGAAGAGGACATCACCGCGGACATCCACCGCATCCGCCTGCACCTGGACGAGCAGGCCGGCCAGCGCATCGACTGGTACTCCCGTCAGCTGGTCAGCCAGTGGCGCAAGGTGGGGGACCCCGGGCACCGGGCCTGGCTGCTCCGGACCCACGGGGACAACACTGAACTGCTCACCGCCTGGCAGGACGAGGAAAAGGTGACGCTCGACGTCGAACACCTCCGCCTGCTGACACCGGGCGTCACGGCCGGGGTGGTGCAGCACGCGGTGGACGAGGACTACAAGCACCTTGGCTATGTGGAGCGTGAGGACACCAAGACCGCCGTTTTCGCGTTCCTGACGGTTATGAAACCGGGCGACCTGGTCCTGTACCAGCACGCCGGTTCTGTCCGCCTGGGCGGCGTGCTCGGCGAACCCGACTACAACGACGACAACCGCAGGCTGCGCCGCAAGGTCCGCTGGTTCGACGAGGGCCACCCCACCGCCAGCCTGCCCCGGCACGTGCAGCGCCAGCTGGCCACTGCGGGCATCGTGGTGGACGTGACCCGCGTTGCCCAGGCGCTGCAGGCCCTCCTGCCGGCCGAAGCGGAAACGGAACCCGACGCCGACACTGAAGGCGCCGCCGTCGTTCCTCCAGTGCAGGAGGGATTCAAGCCGCTGACCCGCGAATTCGCGGACTCGCTGCATATGGAACTCGAGCCGCTGCAGGAGATCGCAGACCTGCTGGAGGAAAACCGGCAGCTGGTCCTGTACGGCCCGCCCGGCACGGGCAAGACCTACCTCGCCAAGCACCTCGCCGCCGAACTCGCCGACGACACCACGGACGAACGGGTCAAGCTGGTGCAGTTCCACCCCTCGTACGCCTACGAGGACTTTTTCGAGGGCTACCGGCCGGACAAGACCGACGACGGCCAGGTGTCCTTCAAGCTTGTCGCCGGGCCGCTGCGCCGGCTGGCAGAGGAAGCGGCCAAGCCCGGAAACGAGAAAAAGCCGTACTTCCTGATCATCGACGAGATGAACCGCGCCAACCTGGCCAAGGTGTTCGGCGAGCTCTACTTCCTGCTGGAGTACCGCGACGACCGGATCTACCTGCAGTACAGCCCGAACGAGCCGTTCACGCTGCCGGACAACCTGTACATCATCGGCACCATGAACACCGCCGACCGGTCGATCGCCATGATGGACGCCGCCATCCGCCGCCGCTTCTCCTTCATCGAGCTGCACCCGCAGACGGAGCCGGTAAAGGGGTCCCTGCTGCGCTTCCTGCAGGCCCGCCAGTTGGACGCCACCCCGGCGCTGCTGCTGGATGCGCTCAACAGCGCCATCGATGAGTGGGACCGCGACCTCATGATTGGCCCGTCGTACTTCATGAAGCCCGCCGCCCAGACTCCGGCCGGGCTCCGCCGGATCTGGAAATACGAGCTGATGCCGCTGCTGGAGGAGCACTACCACGGCCAGCTGAGCCGGGCGCAGCTTGAGGAACGCTTCGGACTGGACCAGCTGCTGGGACGCCTTGCAGCCCGCTGACCCCGCCATTGGCAGGATCGGTACTGGCAGGATCGGTGCTGGCAGGATCAATACGGTGCGGCACCTGGTCCTGGACGAACTGTCCCGGGGCATGGTGGAACGGCTGGACCCTGCCAGTGCCGCATTCCTGAACTCCAGCGGCCTGGCCAAGGCATCCCCGGTGGGCCTGGGGCTGTACCGGATCGAACCCGTCGGCAAAGTGGGTTCGGTGCGCACCCCCACCCTGCAGTTGGACGTCCGACCCAAGGACCGGCTGGGCCTGAGCCGGCTCCTGTTCCTGCTCAGCTATGCCGGGGAGCAGGGCTTCCGCCCGGACACGGTGGCCGCCGTCGAGGAGCGGGAGCTGTGGAGTGCGCTGGCGGAGTCCCTGGCGCAGCTGGCCGAGCGCGCCCTCGGCCGCGGTGTCCTGCAGGGCTACCTCACGGTGGATGAATCGCTGCGGACGGTCAAGGGCCGGATCCGGATTTCCGACCAGATTTCCCGCCGGCCCGGCATGCTGGTACCCCTTGAGGTCTCCTACGACGAGTTCACCGAGGACATCGCCGAAAACCGGATCCTCCGTGCGGCGCTGGAGCGGATGGGCCAGGTGCCGCGGGTCCGGCCCGAGGTGCTGAGCCGGCTGCGCCAGCTGAAGGGAAAGCTCGACGACGTCACCCGCCTTCCAGCGGGAGCACCGCTGCCGCCGTGGAAGCCCAGCCGGATGAACCTTCGGTACCACGCGGTGCTCCGGCTCGCTGAGCTGATCCTGCGCAACGCCTCGGCGGAGGCGGGCGAGGGGAAACAGCAGACCGCCTCGTTCGTGGTGGACATGGCCCGGGTGTTCGAGGATTTTGTGGGCACGGCCCTGCGGGAGGCGATGGCAGCCTACCCGGGGGAGCTGCGGCTGCGCTACAACGCATTGCTGAGCGAAGCCGTACGGGACGCGGACCGGCTCGAGGTCCGGCCCGACGCGGTGCACATGCTCGGCGGGCGTCCCGTGGTGGCATACAACACCAAGTACAAGGCGGCATCCGACGCCGGCGCCTCCCTCACGGCCGACCACTACCAGATGCTGGCGCACTGCACGGCCCTGGCGGTCCCCACGGCCTGGCTGGTCTACGCCGGGGCAGGGGAGGTCAAGCTCCGCCGGATCCTGAACACCGACATCGACATCGTGGAGTTTCCGCTCGACCTTTCCGCGCCGCCGTCGGAAATCCTTGCCTCCATCAGGGAGCTGGCCCGGCAGTCATGGGGCGAGGTGGTCCGGCAGGCCCGGGCCGAGGTGCTTTAGACCGGCACCCGGAACGTGAACGTGGTGCCCTTGCCGAGTTCAGTCTCCACCTGGATGGTCCCGCCATGGGCCTCGACAATTGCCTTGCTGATGGGCAGGCCCAGGCCCACGCCAGGAATGGCGGTGCGGCGGACACTGCTGGTGCGGAAGAACTTGGCGAAGACTTCGGAGGCGTCCTCGGCAGTCATTCCCATGCCGGTATCGGTGACTCGGCAGGCCAGATGGCCGTCCTCGCGGGCGAGGCTCACCAGGACGTTCCCGCCGTCGGGGGAGTACTTGATGGCGTTGGAGACCAGGTTGTCCAGGACCTGGGAGATCCGGGCACCGTCCACGTGCGCCTCCAGCCGGTCCGGCGTTTCGGCCTCCAGCGCCACTCCGGACGCCGTGGCCTTTGGCAGCGCCGAGGAGACGCTGGAGCGGACCAGTTCGGCAACGTCCACAGCATCCGGGGTGACGATCAGCTGCCCGTTGCGGCTGGTGAGCAGGTCGGATACCAGGGTCAGGAGGCGCTCGGAGTTCCGGCGGATGATTTCCAGCATCTCCCGGTCGGACGCGCCCTGCTCCTCGGCCAGGAGGATTTCCACGTAGCCCAGGATGGACGTCAGCGGAGTACGGAATTCGTGGGAAACGCTTGAGACGAAGTCGTCCTTCGCGGCCAGCGCGCTGACAAGGTCGGTCACGTCGCTGAAGGCGATGACGGACCCTGCGAACTTCCCGTCGGCGTCCTTCATGGGCCGGGCTGTGGTCACGAAGGCGCGCTGGTCCCTGCCTTCGCCAAGCCACACCAAATAGTCCGTGAACGTCTCACCGAGCACCGCCCGCCGGACAGGCCGGTCCTCCACCGGGATGAGCGTTTTCCGGTCGGGCCCGAAGACCAGGAGCTGGGATTCATTGGGATCGGGGTTGTCCTTGGGGCTTGCCAGGAGGTGGTTGGCCCGTTGCTTCCGGTTCATCAGGACGTCGTGGCCGTCCGCGTCCACGGCGAGGACGCCCACATGGACGGTATCCAGCACGGTATTCAGGAGCGCCTCCTGCCGCTGGCTGGTGCGCAGGTTCGCCTGCAGTTGGGCGTCCTTTTCCTCCAGCTCCCGCTGCTGCCGCATCATGCTCTGCGTCAGGACACTCACCGAAACTCCAATGCCCAGCATCATGACCGGCAGGAGCAGCGACCGGGTGGCGTCCTGGGCGGTGAAGGTGCCCTTGAGCAGCAGCGGCACCCAGATGATCGCGAGCGGCGCCAGGAAGGACAGCCACAACGCCGCCCGCAGGTAGAAGCCGGACGCGCACAGCCAGATCACCGGGAACACCGCCAGCAGGCTGATGCCGGTAAGGCTCTCCTGCCCGCCTTCCCGGCCGACCCCGATGGACACGAAGTCGAGCAGCGGGAGGATAAGGAAGCTCGTGTACGGCAGTCGCTCCCACGGGACCAGATAGCACAGGCACATGATGGCCAACTGGGACAGCACAAAGGCGGCAAAGAGCGGGTTGTCCATGGTGCCCGGGAAGAAGGACCACACCAGGAATACCGTCAGCAGCGTGGTGACGAACAGCGGCATCTGGCTCAGACCCACGCGGTGCCGCAGGGTGTACTCGTGGAAGGGGCGCCGGAAGAACAGCCGCCCGGCGGACCACTCTGCGGGGTTAGTCATTGCGGGAAGACTTTTGCGCGGGCGTGTGAATGGCCATACCAGCAGGATATCCGCAGACAGTTATACTGCTGACGTTGGCTGCTGAGGGGGCGCTATGAGTGATGCACGTGTTGGGCTGGTCATCGAGGATGACCACGATATCCGCGAGTTGGTCCGCACGGTGTTGACGCAGGCCGGCTTTGAGGTGACCGTCGCCAGCAGCGGCGCGGAGGGCGTCCTTGTGGCGAAGACCCTGAACCCGGATGTCATCACCCTGGACCTTGGCCTTCCGGACATTGACGGCTTCGAAGTGTCCCGGCAGATCCGCGAGTTCTCCGACGCCTACATCGTGATGCTCACGGCCCGCACAGAGGAACTGGACACCCTGATCGGCCTTGAGTCCGGCGCGGACGACTACCTCACCAAGCCGTTCCGCCCCCGCGAACTGCGCGCCCGCATCGCGGCGATGATGCGGCGGCCCCGGTCAGCACCGGACGCCGACCCCGTCGCCCCGGAGCCCGCTGCAGACGGGCACGCCGAGCGCGGAAACTACAGCCACAACGGCCTCGAGCTGAGCTACGCATCCCGGACAGTAACGGTTGACGGCAAGGAAATGAACCTGACCCGCACCGAGTTTGAACTCCTCCACGCGTTGCTGGAGGCGGGCAGGACGGTCAGGACCAAGGCGGACCTGGTGCGCCGGCTGCGGGACGAGGATTACGACGTCGGCAGCTACATCAGCGAGGCGGACGAACGGTCCGTCGAGGTCCACATGGGCAACCTGCGCAAAAAGCTGGGCGATTCGCCGCAGCAGCCGCGCTGGCTGCAGACGGTCCGTGGAGTCGGCTACCGGCTGGCCCCCGGGGCGCACTGAGCCTGCAGCCGGTGCATCGTCTGCCGGCTGCACTGGTTGATGGGCCGCAGGAACGCAGCCGCCAGCCTGGGCAGGACGACGGCGACATCTGCCTCCGGTACCTCGGTGCGGATCTCACCTTCGAGGTCCATGGCCAGGGAAGCAAGGCGTTCCGCGCCCACCATCTGGCTCGACGTCTTCAGGCTGAGCACCGCGTCCACTGATCCCTCGAGGTCGCCTGTTGTGAGGGCCAGCCGGAGCCGGCCAATCCGTTGCGGCAGGCACTCGATGAAGTTCCCCACGAACACCTTGCAATACCCCTCGTCCTCCTCCAGTTCCTCGCGGAGCCGGTCCAGCACGGACTGGTCAACCAGCGGCCGCGGGGCATCATCTGAGGTGCTCATGACACTCCTTTCGGCTAAGGAAGATCCACTCCGGAGGGGTTCGACGGGTGGGGTGACTGCTCATCTCAGAGTAGGTGTGATGCCCCGGCGCCACGGGTTTTCAAAGGAGAATTGTGGGTTTCTTGATAAGACTGCGGTTAATCCCCCCAATACTTGAGCCAGTGCGGGGTGCACCTAATATGTCGCGGCCAGGCCGCCCGTCAGCTGGAGATGGGTCGTTATGTTTCGAGTGCTGAGAACGTTGGTGATCGGCCTCCTCGTCGCGGCCGGAATGGTCCTGTCAGGGGTGCAGGCAGCGACCGCAGCGCCCGGTGCGGCGGCCCGGATCGTACTGGACCCGGGCAGTGGGCCGGCCGGCTCCGCCATCACGGTTTCGGGGACCGGTTTCAAGGCCTCCGCCACCGGAACAGTCATCATCGGGGCGGCGACCTTCCAGTTCCGGACCACGGCAACCGGATCGTTCAGCACGGGGGCCACCATTCCGGCGACCGCGTCCGGGAATGTGGCTGTTACAGCCAAGACATCTTCGGTCAAGGCTTCCACCGTCTTCGTGGTGCAGGCCGCCACTGTGCCGGCGCCGGAGCCACCATCCATCAGCAACGACCCCCTACGGTTCGGGGTGGCCACCGCCGGCGGGGCCATGGCCGCGGCTGAGCTGGACGAGGTGGCCTACCTGGCGGGGGAGGGCCCGTCGATGGTCCTGATGTACAAGGACTTCCTGCAGGCCCCGCCCCTCGCCGAGCTGGATGCCGTCCGTGCCCGGGGTGCCGTGCCCCTGCTGACCTGGGAGCCGTGGGCCTGGGGCGGGGGCGTCAACCAGCCTGCCTACGCGCTGGACCGGATCGCCGCAGGGGACTTCGATGCCCGGCTGGCGCAATGGGGCCAGGCGCTCGCGGCATGGGGGCAGCCGGTGATGCTCCGGTTCGCGCATGAGATGAACGGCAACTGGTATCCGTGGGCCGAAGGTGTCAACGGGAACCAGGCGGGAGACTATGTGCCGGCATGGCAGCACGTGCACGACGTCGTCTCCGCAGCCGGAGCCGACAACATCCAGTGGGTGTGGTCGCCCAACGTGCCGTACTGGGGTTCCACGGACCTCGCCGGCCTTTACCCGGGGGCGGAGTATGTGGACGTGGTGGCGCTGGACGGCTACAACTGGGGGACGTCGCAGACGTGGAGCAGCTGGGTTCCGCCGCAGGACCTGTTCGCGCCGGGCATCGCCCAGCTCCGCACCCTGGCACCCGGAAGTCCAATATTGGTTGCCGAGACGGCGTCCAGTGAACTCGGCGGTTCCAAGGCTGCATGGAACACCGAACTCGTCTCCTACCTGGCCGCCCAGCCCGACGTGATCGGGTTCGTTTGGTTCCACCTGCAAAAAGAAACCGACTGGCGCATCAACAGCAGCGATGCGTCAGCGTCGGCGCTGAGATCTGCGTTGGTGGCCCGGCGCAACTAAGCCTGCCGTCCGCCTTCCAGGAACCGCACCAGCTGGGCCTCCAATGCGGAGCCGTCCTTGAGTTCGCACTCCCACACGGTGAGGACCTCCCAGCCCGCGTCTTCGAGGAGGCGGCGCTGGCCGGCGTCGCGTTCCCTGGTCCGGGACCGTTTCGCCTCCCAGAAGTCCGCATTGGCTTTGGGCGCGTGCTGGCCAACCCGGCAGTCATGGAAGTGCCAGAAGCACCCGTTGACGAAGATGACTTTGCGGCGGCCGGCGAACACCAGGTCAGGGTTGCCGGGCAGCCGCGCCGCACCGGATTTGCCGTGCAGCCGGTAGCGGTAGCCCTTGGCGTGCAGCAGCTTCCGCACCAGCAACTCGGGCTTGGTGTTCTTGCCCCTGATCCGGGACATGTTCCAGCTGCGCCGCTCCGGTGAGAGCTTGTCCGACATGCTTCAAGTCTAGGAGCGGTCAGATCTCCCGCTCGGGCTGTTCACCGAAGACGAAGTGGCGGCCGCTGACCGATGCAGGAACGATTTCCACATAGAAGTCTTTGAGTGTCGGTACCCACGTTTTCAGTCCGAGGGCCTCCGCAGCTTCCAGTTCGGCTGACTTGCTGAGCACGCGGGCGGTCCCACGCAGCACCACAGACCATGCCTCGTCCGACAGGATCCCGTCCGTCTCGAAGAGCACTGTGGAGTTGATGGTCAGCTGGGCCAGCTTGTTCCCGGGCGCGGTCCGAAGGTAGATCCTGAGGTCCGAGGTGACGTAGTTGACCGGGAAGATGTCCGGTTCGCCCGCGACCGAAACCACCAGCCGGCCGTGTTTGGTGCCCTGCAGGAGCTGCCAGGACTGCTCTTCGGTGAGTTCGAGGACGGGCTGTTCATCTGCATGTTCAAACATCATGCACACATTCTTCTACGCTTTGTAGAAAAGCGCTAGAGCTTTGGGATGGTGTTTTCAGCGTGCTGCAGGTGCGGAGGTGGTGGCACCGTGCCGGGAGCAGGCTGCCCGCCAGCCCAGCGGGGTGACCTGTACTTTCAGCCGCCGCCCGCACTCGCCACAAAAGCGGGGAGGCTCCAGGTGCAGCCGCTCCGAGCAGCGAAGGTGGGCGTACGACGACGGCCGCGTCCCGCCGTCGTACGCTTCCTTCGCTGCGGGGCCGCCGCAGAGGCGGCAGTAGGCGGCGGTTGCGTTGGGTGCTTTTGTTAGGGCCTCGCTCATAACGTTTTCTGCAGTTCCCTGATGGGCATGTTGAGGTCCACCAGGAGGCTGAGGTCGGCGCCTGCGGGACGGCCGAGGGTGGTGAGGTAATTGCCAACGATGACGGCGTTGATCCCGCCCAGGAGTCCTTCCCGGGTGCCCAGGTCGCCGAGGGTGAGCTCGCGCCCGCCGGCGTAGCGGAGGACGGTGCGGGGCATGGCGAGCCGGAATGCGGCAATGGCGCGCAGGGCGTCCTTGCCGTCCATGATCCCGTGGTGTTCCAAGGGGGTTCCGGGGCGGGGGTTCAGGAAGTTGAGCGGGACTTCGTGGGGGTCCAACGCAGCGAGTTGCGCGGCGAGTTCGGCCCGCTGCTCGAGTGTTTCGCCCATGCCGATGAGGGCCCCGCAGCAGAGTTCCATCCCGGCCTCTTTGACCATGGCGCAGGTCTCGAGCCGTTCCTCATAGGTGTGGGTGGTGACGACCTTGGGAAAGTAGCTGCGGGCAGTTTCCAGGTTGTGGTTGTAGCGGTGGATACCCCAGCTGGCGAGCTGGTCCACCTGCTGCCGGGTGAGCATGCCCAGGGAGCAGGCGATGTTGATGTCCACTTCCTGGTTGATCCGGTCGATGGCGAACTTGATCTGGTTCATCAGTTTGATGTCCGGGCCGCGGACGGCGGCGACGATGCAGAATTCGGTGGCGCCGGTGGCTGCCGTTTCCTTGGCGGCTTTCACCAGTCCGGGGATGTCCAGCCAGACGCCGCGGACCGGGGAGTCGAAGAGCCCGGACTGGCTGCAGAAATGGCAGTCTTCCGGGCAGCCGCCGGTCTTGATGGAGATGATGCCCTCGACCTCTACCTCCTCGCCGCAGTGGCGGAGCCGGACCTGGTGGGCCAGGTCCAAAGCGGCGGGAAGCGCGTCGTCGGGAAGGCGGAGGACCTCGAGCAGTTGTTCCTCGGAGAGGCCGATGCCTTGTTCCAGGACCTGCCGGCGCGCTGTTTCCAGGATCGGGTGGCCCGAAAGGGAAGGTGGGGTGGTCATGGGTGGTCCTTCGGCTTGTGTCTGATACTTCCTTCCTGACGCTAGTTCCGGCTCTTCCCGGCCGTTTTGTCAGGTACCCACAAGCCGCAACCTCCGGTTTTGTTGACAAGCCCTGTCAAGACTTAACGCCGCGGAAACAGTTCCGTGACGGTGCTGTCTTTAGCGCTGGATAGCGTCGCAGGCGGAACCTTCCCGGATGAAAGCGACGCACCCATGACCAACGACTTAGAGACCACGCAACTGCTGGACCCGGGCGCACCGCCGGGAGCCGTCGTCGTCGGAAGCGCTCCTGCAGGGCCGGCAAAAGGCAACGCCGCGGCACTGAACGCCACGAAGGAAAGCCTTGAGGACTACACGCTGCGGTTCGCGCCGCGCTCCTACCGGAAGTGGAGTGCCGGGGTGGTGGCCACCAGCGCCCTTGGCGGCATTGCGTACCTCGCCGACTTTTCGATCGGGGCGAACATCGGCATCTCCTACGGCACGGTGAACGCAATCCTTGGCATCCTGGTGGCCGCCGTCATCATCTTCGCCACCGGATTTCCACTCGCCTATTACGCGGCGCGCTACAACATCGACTTGGACCTGATCACCCGCGGTTCGGGCTTTGGGTACTACGGGTCAGTGGTCACCAACGTTATTTTCGCGACCTTCACCTTTATCTTCTTTGCGCTGGAGGGCTCGATCATGGCGCAGGGCCTTGAAGTGGGCCTGGGAATCCCGCAGTGGCTTGGATATTTTGCCTCGACCGTCATCATCATTCCGCTGGTGATTTACGGGATGAACACACTGGCCAAGCTGCAGGTGTGGACCACACCGCTGTGGCTGCTGCTGATGGTGGTGCCGGTCGGCTACCTGCTGGTGTCGCACCCTGAGAGCATCGACAGCTTCTTTGCCTACACCGGCGCGTCCGGGGACGGCGGGCCGAACCTGGCTTCGGTGATGCTGGCGGCCGGCGTGTGCCTGTCGCTGATGGCGCAGATTGCCGAGCAGATCGACTACCTCCGCTTTATGCCTCCGCGCACCGACGCCAACCGGGGTGCCTGGTGGCGGGCGGTGATCCTCGCCGGACCGGGCTGGGTGATTTTTGGCGCCCTCAAGCAGATTGTTGGACTGTTCATTGCCATCTACCTGATCGCCACCCTGGATCCGGCCGCATCGGCCACGGCAAACGAGCCTGTGCACCAGTTCCTCGGCGTTTACCGGGAGATGATGCCGGCGTGGCTGGCCATGGCGCTGGCGGTGGTGCTGGTGGTTATCTCGCAGATCAAGATCAACGTCACCAACGCGTACTCGGGGTCCCTGGCGTGGACCAACTCGTTCACGCGGATCACCAAGACGTACCCGGGGCGGATGGTGTTCGTGGTGGTGAACCTGCTGATCGCGCTCGTCCTGATGGAAGCCAACATGTTCGACTTCCTCAACACCATCCTCGGCTTCTACGCCAACTGCGCCATGGCCTGGGTGGTGACCGTGGCATCGGACATCGCCATCAACAAGTACCTGCTGAAGATCTCCCCGAAGGTGCCCGAGTTCCGGCGAGGCATGCTGTACGCGGTCAACCCCGTGGGTTTCGTGTCGATGCTGGCCTCAGCCGGGATCTCGATTGCTGTGTTTTTTGGGGCATTCGGTCCGGGCATCCAGCCGTACTCACCGATCTTCGCGGTGGGCCTGGCCTTGGTGCTGCCGCCGCTGTTGGCAGTGCTGACCCGGGGACGCTATTACCTGCGGCGTACCGACGACGGGATTGATTTGCCCATGTTCGACGCCGACGGCAACCCGAGTGACGCCAAGCTCCTCTGCCACGTGACCGGGATCGAGTTCGAGCGCCCGGACATGGTGCGTTCGGCGCAGGACGCGCCCGACGGCGGTGCCCAGTACGTCTCGTCGCTCGCCTTGTCGACGGACAAGACGGGGGAGTTGGTGCTGCCGGCCCAGAAGTAGGGTTACGGGGGACGACCCGTTGGACCAAGGAAAGGCCGGTGCTTTTGGAAGCGCCGGCTTTTCCTGTGGATAAGTTTGATCGCAGTCTTGTGACGTGGGCTACCCTTAAGGCACTGTCCGGAGTATGCCGTCTTAAAACTACTGGGGGATTAGCGGCCCATGGCATCACAGAACTTCTTCACGTCTCTCGCTGCGCGTTCCGGTGCCGGGGCTCTTGTGGTCGTCGGCGCGTTGATGCTGGCAGGCTGTGCAGGTGGAGCTCCCACGGATCCCGGTACCACTTCCCCGGCGCCGACAGGGTCCGCGTCACCCAGCGCTACGGTTACCCCGACGCGGACTCCCAGCGCTGCCTACAAGCCGGCCGACGCATCCGGTCCCGCCCAAAACGTCCCCGTGCCCGTGCTGCCCGAAGTCGCGAAGACGGAGACGAAAGAGGGCGCAGAGGCATTCACTAAGCATTGGTTCGCGGTACTGAGTTATGCCTATGAGACGGGTGACACTGATGCCTTATCCAAGCTATCCAAGCCGGGATGTGCTTTCTGTCAGGGCCTTGTTGCCGATATTGGAGCTGCTTGGGCTGAAGGTAAGTGGATTTCTGGCGGCCAAATAGAAATCCCAGTTGCAACGGCAAGCCCTTCAACTGATGGAGTCACGCAAGTAGTTGTTCAAGTACTCCAGAAAGAACTTGTTATCCATAACCAAGATGGGAGCCCATACCAAGAGAAAACTGCTGCTACGAATGCTGGAAGCGTAGCGGTGATCAAGTTTGTCGATTCAGAATGGGCGGTCAACGACCTAGGTTTGATTCGTTAGCCATGGCAAATTTGGGCAAGGTTGTAGCTATCCTGGCCTCCTGCCTCATGCTTGCGGTAATGCCTTTTTCAGGGGCCTACGCCGAAGGTGAGTCGAAGCCGCCACCACGTATTGGGGGCGGTTTTATAGACACCGGGGTAAGGGTGGGCGCAGATAACTGGATGGTCAATCCTGATACGGGACAAATAGGTAGGGTTGAACCAGACACCGCGAATACCGACCCGAACGAGTACAAATACGAGCTCCAATGCCACCTGGGCGGGGGAGACTTCGACACCGACTGCCTGGGCCGCCAACTCGAGTGCACCAATGGGCCCGACGGCGAAGACGGCATTCCGGTCATCTGGCTGTCACGTCCCCGAGGGGTTCCGGGTGCGGTGTGGGCCCACCATTCCGGTCCGACCTGCCTCTACGATGCAAAACCTGAGGATCTGCTGCCGCGTATCGCCGCCGACATCCAGCGCCAATTCCAGAACCTTCCAATAAACGCCGGCGCTGTAACGGCGCAACCAAGCCCGCATACGCTCCGCGGCGCAGAGACCAACTTCTATGCGGAGGCGGTCGAACAGCAGTTCGACATCACCATGTTCGGCCAGGCCGTGCACGTTGTTGCCACGCCGGTTCAGTACACCTGGAACTATGGCGACGGGACAGTGTTCGGCCCGCAACCGTCGATGGGCGGTCCGCTTCCGCAGGACCGCTGGGGCGAGAAAACGCGGACCAGCCATGCCTACGGCGCCACGGGGGACTACCAGGTTGTGCTGACTACGTCGTTCCAGGGCACATATTCGGTCAACTCTGGTCCTCCGCTGCCCATCCCTGGGCAGGGCCAGTTCAGCGCCCCGCCACAAATGATCAGCGTGTGGCGGTCCCTGACCCGCAACTACGCCGATGACTGCAACGCCAACCCTCAGGGGCAGGGCTGCCCGGGGGTACCGGCCGTTCCCTAGGGACTCCAAGAGCTTCGCCGCGTTGTGATTCCAGTCGCATCAGGAATAGTTGCACGCGCGTCCCAGTTGGCACGGACAGTACGTCTTCAGCCCTCGAAAGGATCTGCGCATGCTGTTTTCCCCTCTCACTCTCGGCGAACTTGAGCTCCCCAACCGGCTGGTCATGGCTCCGTTGACCCGGCTCCGGTCGGGCGAGGAAGGTGTCCCGGGTCCGCTCGTCGCCGAGCACTACCGCCAGCGGGCTTCCCTTGGACTGATTGTTAGTGAAGGCACCTACCCCAGCCAGGCGGGCCGCTCCTACCCGGGCCAGCCTGGCATTGTCACCGAGGAACAGGTGGCCGGTTGGAAGAAGGTCACGGATGCGGTGCACGCCGAAGGCGGCCGCATGTTTGCGCAGATCATGCATGGCGGCCGGGTCTCGCATCCGGACATCACCGGCGGGCACCCGCTCGTGGCACCGAGCGCCGTCGCTATCGACGGCGAAGTCAGGACACCGTCCGGCAAGCAGCCGTACCCCGTTCCGCGGGCCCTCGAGACGGACGAACTGCCCCTCATCATCCAGGAATTCGTCACCGCCTCCTTGAACGCGGTCGAGGCCGGCTTCGATGGCGTGGAACTGCACTCGGCCAACGGTTACCTGCTCCACGAGTTCCTTGCCCCCAACTCGAACCAGCGCACCGACAGCTACGGCGGCTCTCCGGAAAACCGTGCACGCTTCGTCATTGAAACCGTCAATGCGGTTGTGGCAGCACTCGGGGCCAACCGGGTGGGCATCAGGATCTCGCCGGAGCACAACGTCCAGGGAATTGCCGAGACTGACGCAGCCGACGTGCGGGCCACATACGAAGTCCTGGTGGACAGCATTGCTCCGCTCAACCTTGCCTACCTGAGCATCCTGCACCACGAGCCCACCGGCGAACTCGTGCAGGACCTGCGCGCCCGCTTTGGCGGCACCTTCCTGGTCAACACCGGGTTCGGCGTCGTCACCACTCGTGAGGAGGCCGTCACCCTGGTTGCCGACGGCCACGCGGACGCAGTGGTGGTGGGCCGTCCGGCAATCGCCAACCCGGACTTGGCCCGCCGCTGGAAGGAGAGCCTGCCGCTGAACCAGCCCGATCCCTCCACCTTCTACGCAGAGGGAGCAAAGGGCTACACGGACTACCCGCTGTACCAGGGCTAAGCACCGCCAGTACAAAGGACAGCCCATAAACATGGCGACGGCGGCACCCGCTTCGGGTGCCGCCGTCGTTGGCTGCGCGGGTGTGCTGTCCCGGCAGCGACCGCCGAAAGCCATCCGACGACTTTCGGCTGACGATTCACTGTGGCCCGCCGGACCCCTCTGGAAGCCGGCGGTGAGAAGATGCTACTCCATCGAATTTACTTTTTCTAGGGCTCTTTTAGTGGCCGTTTTCCGGCGGACTGGCGCCACCTACAGGACAGCCTCGCGCCCGGTGCCTTCCCGCATCACCAGTCTGCCGTCCTCGATGGAAACGAGGACGCTCTTGGGCTTGCCGCTGACCTTGGTTATCGCCTTCAGCCCGCGGTTCGTCACCTCCACGCCCACCTGCGCGCCCTTAGCCGGGAGCTCCACCGAAACTTCCGACGCGATGCCCAGAATCGGATTAGTGGAGACGTCGAGCTCCCGCCGCACCTGCTTGCCGTTCACCGTCAGGGTGATGTTGGCTTCCTCGAACCCCTCCTGAAACACAACCAGCAGTTCCCGCATGGCAGCCTCTTCCTCGAGTTTTGGAGCCTGTGACGGCACCTCCACTACAGCACTTTGCAGGCGGGAGCGGAATACCCTCAACTCCGTTCCCCGCCAGGAACGGCCGTCACCGCAGTGGAGCCGGGCAGACGGGTAAGGCAAGATGTTCTGGTGACTCAACTGCCGCAAGCACCTTCCCCTGTCCCACCCGGAGCTCCCCAGCCGGAGGACGCAATCTTCACCCAGATCGCCACTGAACTCGGCGTCAAGGCATGGCAGGTGAAGGCCGCAGTTGAGCTGCTCGACGGCGGATCCACCGTCCCGTTCATCGCCCGCTACCGCAAGGAAGCCACCGGGACGCTGGACGACAGCCAGCTCCGCGACCTTGAGGAGCGCCTGCGCTACCTCCGCGAACTCTCGGACCGCCGTCGTGCTGTACTGGAGGCCATTGAGGCTCAGGGCCAGCTGACCGCCGAACTCAAGAAAGCGGTCCTCGCCGCGGATACCAAGTCCCGGCTTGAGGACATCTACCTGCCCTTCAAATCCAAGCGGCGCACCAAAGCCCAGATCGCACGGGAAGCTGGCCTCGAGCCCCTCGCCGACAGCTTGCTCAAGAAGCCCGACCTCGACCCGGAACGGGAAGCCGCGAAGTACCTCAACACCGAACACGCCATCGGCGATGCGGCCGCAGCGCTCGCCGGTGCCCGGGCGATCCTGGTTGAGCGGGCTGCCCAGGATCCTGACCTCGCCGCCACTCTGCGTGAGCGGCTGTGGACCCAGGGCCGAATGGTCTCACGCGTGAAAAAAGGCAAGGAAGCGGGGGGCCAGAAGTTTGCCGACTACTTCGAGTTCGCCCAGGCGCCCGCCGGCATGCCCTCCCACCGGGTCCTCGCGCTCCTGCGCGGTGAGAAGGAAGGCGTTCTTGAGCTTGACCTCGCCGAAGCGGATCCAGCGGACGACGACGCCCTGGCCGCCGCGCGCGCCCGCTACGAGGCCGCGGTTGCCAAGTGCCTCGGGGTTGCCAGCCGCGGCCGTCCCGCCGACGCGTGGTTGATGCAGACTGCCCAGGTGGCCTGGCGGTCCAGGGTCCTCGCCCGGCTGACCGCAGACCTACGCGGCAGGATGTTCGCCGCCGCGGAAGACGAAGCAGTCCGCGTGTTCGCCGCCAACCTTCGGGATGTGCTGCTCGCAGCCCCCGCCGGAAACCGTGCAACACTGGGCCTCGACCCCGGGCTGCGGACCGGCGTCAAGGTTGCGGTGGTGGACGGCACGGGAAAGGTCGTGGCGACGGACACCGTCTACCCCCACGCCCCCGCGCGGAAGTGGGACGAAGCTTTGGCGACGCTGGCACGGTTGGCGCGCCAGCACGCCGTCGAACTTGTGGCCATCGGCAACGGCACCGCCTCACGCGAGACGGACAAGCTCGCCGCGGACCTGATCAAGCGGCTGCCGGACGTGGACCGGAAGCCGCAGAAGCTGGTGGTGTCCGAGGCCGGCGCCTCCGTGTACTCAGCTTCCGCACTGGCCGCGGCCGAACTACCTGGCATGGACGTGTCCCTGCGCGGTGCGGTGTCCATCGCCCGGCGGCTGCAGGACCCGTTGGCGGAACTTGTGAAGATTGACCCCAAATCCATTGGCGTGGGCCAGTACCAGCATGATGTGACGGCGTCGAAACTGGACCGCAGCCTCGATGCGGTGGTGGAAGACTGTGTGAACGCCGTGGGCGTCGACGTCAACACCGCATCGCCGGCGCTTCTCAGCCGTGTGGCCGGTGTCGGGCCCCTGCTGAGCGAAAACATCGTGGCTTACCGGAACGAACACGGCCCGTTTGCCCGCCGGTCGGACCTGAAGAAGGTGCCGCGGCTCGGGGCCAAGGCGTTCGAACAGTGCGCCGGCTTCCTGCGGATCACCGGGGGAGCGGAGCCGCTGGATGCCTCCAGTGTGCACCCCGAGTCCTATGCTGTGGCACGGAAAATCCTGGTGGCTGCGGGGTCGGCCCCGGCCGCGTCGCTGGATCCCCGGGACTTCGTGGACGATACGGTCGGCCTGCCGACTGTCACCGACATCCTGGCGGAACTGGACAAGCCGGGTCGCGACCCGCGTCCTGCCTTCGCTGCCGCCACGTTCTCGGAAGGCATTGAGAAGATTTCCGACCTGAAACCGGGGATGGTGCTTGAGGGGACGGTGACGAACGTTGCGGCTTTTGGCGCGTTCGTTGACGTGGGAGTCCACCAGGACGGGCTGGTCCACGTGTCTGCACTCGCCAACCGCTTCGTCTCGGACCCCCGGGAAGTGGTCAAATCCGGCCAGGTCGTCCGCGTAAAGGTGTTGGAGGCGGATCCGGAACGCAAGCGGATCTCCCTCACGTTGAGGCTCGACGACGAACACACCACGGGCGGGTCCGGCCAGCGGGGTGCCGGCGGAGGAAGGCCCGGGTCCGGCAGGCAGGGAGCAGGCCGGCAAGGCACCGACAGGCAGGGTTCGGGTGGGTCCGGCGGGAACAGGGCCAACGCCGGCGGCGGTAATGCCGGTGCGGGCGCTGGAAGGGGCGGCAGGGCATCGTCCCCGAAGCCTGCGACCGCGGACACGGCAATGGCTGAAGCGCTCCGTAAAGCCGGGCTCGCAAAGTAGACCAAAGGGGATGCTGGCTGGCCTGCACCCGGTGGCTCCGGTCAGGCCAGTGAAAGGACGAAAGCAAGCACGAACCCTGCCGCGGTGCTCAGCGCGACTGCCGGGCCGCCGTGTTCGTAGGCTTCCGGCATCAGGGTGTCGGCCAGGGAAGCGATAACGGCGCCGGCGGCGAAGGCGAGAGGCAGCGAAATTGCTTCGGGGTCGGTTCCACTCAACGGACCGGCGCCGACCACAACAGCGATGACCAGCAGGACCGCGCATACCACCCACAGCGTGAGGATGCTGCCGGTTGAGCGGCCCTGGCTGCGCATGGAGGCAGAACCGACCAGGGCTTCGGGCAGGTTGGAGACAAAGATCGCCGCGAGCAAGGCGAGGCCCCCGGTACCTTCGCCAAGTGAAATCCCCAGCGCCACGTTCTCGGGAACACCGTCCAGCGTGACCGCCGCCAGGAGTGCCATCCCCGCGGCGCCTCGGGTTGACGTGGAGGTGGCACGTTTGTCGCTGGCGGCCGCGTCCGTATCCAGCTTGGCGCTGCCCTGGAATTCATCGGCTGGTTTGGCCTGTTTCTCTTCCCCAGGCTGCGCCCACCGGTCCAGCAATGCGCTCAGGACGGTAAAGACAACTGCACCGACCATCAGGCCAACTGCGGCACGGATGATCCCTCCGTGCTCGTACGCATCCTCGAACAATTCAAAAGCGAGGGCAGTGATGAGGGAACCGGCCGCGAAGGCCAGCAGCATGGCCAAAAGGCGCTTGGGCAGTTCAAAGCGGACACCGATAAAGGCACCCAGGATCAGTGCGCTGGATGCTATGACGCCGAACCACAGCGACATCAACATGCGGTAAGTATAGGAGCGCGCTCCTGACGTGGGAATACGCCATTCGCGGCTTGGAGGCATGGCAGGCTTTCGGCCGTGGGGGCTTTCTGGAATGGTGGGTTCATGAGCTATTTCCTGGAGTACACGATTCCTGCCGCCTCCGACGATGCCGAGTTCGCGTTTCCGCACGACGAGATCAACCCCGGCACGACCATCCCGTTGAGCGAGACCAACGCCGACGTGGTGCACACCAACGAACTCCCCGCGCGTACCGGAATCATTGGTGCCACCGTTCCGGAGGCGAAGGCCGAAGCGGAGCAGCTGATCACCCACAGCCGGGCCTCCGAGGCGTCGCTGTATTTTGACCCGTCCAACTCGCTTCAGCCTGGCGTCGGCACCCTCGTGGCAACGTTCAACGAAGGGCAAGGCTGGCGCGACGCCTAAGCCCCCTACGCCTGGGCGCCGCTCGGCACCACCCGAGGGAGCCCGAACCGGGCGCGGACTCCCGGCGAGAACAGGACCGACTCCGGTGGTCCGTTGACTGTAATTCCGGCGGCCCCCACCAGGTTGTCGTCCAGGTCAGTGAGTTCCGCGGGATAGAGTGGCCACGGCTCATGGGAGTTGGGGACGTAGATCGTGCGTCCTCGAAAGCGGCCGTGCATTCCGAACCGTGCCGTCAGGAAGACCGATAAGGGGTCTGCCGCACGCACAGAATTGCGGGGAAACGCGCTGAACCTGCTCGATGCTCCCCGTCTGAACCGCCTGACTGCGTAGCCCGTGCCGACCGCGCCCGCGGCTCGGCTTGCCACGTGATACTGGCTAATCCGTGACCAGACGTAGGGGACTCCTGCAGCACGGGCCGCCAGCACAACGGGGAGCCGGGTGGCGTCCAGGCTCAAAAAGACGACGCCCCGGGTGCCATCCGTTTCCCGGGAGTAGAGGCGGACATTGACCTCATTGAAGCTGCCGAAGTACGGGATGCCAGGGCCCGGCCCAATACCCGCGTTCTCCATTCGGAAACCGATAAGGCCCACCCACGACGTACCGTCGTAGGTGTCGGGCACGACCCCCGACGGCATGTAGCGTACGGCCACTGCTTCCGGTATCCGCCAGTGCAGGAAAACCGCGTCAGTCCACCGCTGATTGGTGACAACCGGAGAACGCAGTTCAGGAGGGGCTGGCCACAGCGCTGCTGCGGCATGGGTACCATCCACTGCTGTCCCTTCCCGTGTGCGGCCTGAGCTGTAGGAGCGAGTCTTCAACGGCGGACTCCCAAGCGCAAGGTCTCAGGTGCGGAGGCGGATTTTGGCTCCACGCCTCGAATGCGAGGGCGCGCATGATCATCGTGCCGGCGGGTTTGACCTGGTTCCGGGGGTGGTGGTGGGGGTTTGAAGTAGTGGTTTTGTTGGGGTTTTTGGGTGGGGTCGATGTGGGGCGGCGGGATAAAGGTTGGGATGCCGTGCTGGACGGTAATGGTCCATTGTTCTTTGTGGATGAGGTGGTGGTGGTGGCTGCAGAGCAGGACGCCGTTGTTGATGCTGGTGTCTCCGCCGTGTGACCAGTAGGTGATGTGGTGTGCTTCGCACCAGGGTGCGGGGGCGGTGCAGTTGGGGAAGGCGCAGCCTTGGTCGCGGGCGGTGAGGGCGAGGCGTTGGGCGGGGGTGAAGAGTCTGGTTTTGCGGCCGAGGTCGAGGATTTCTCCGTTGGTGCCGAGGATGGCGGGGATGATGTCGGCGTCGCAGGCGAGTTTGCGCAGGGTGGCGGCGGCGATGGGTCCGGTGAACGCGAATGTGCCTGTGCCTGTCCTTGACCCTGCGCGGTTTGGGTGGCCGGGCCGAGGGGCGGGTTCGTGTGTGGTGTCGGGTTCCGGGTGCGGTGCATGGGTCCCGGGTCCCCGTCTGGTGTGTGCGCCGGTGTGGGGGAAGAGGTCTTGGTAGTTGATGGTGGCGATGATTTGGGGGCGGTTGCCGCCGGTGGTGGGGAGTTGGTTGGTGGTCAGGCCTGCTGTGAGGGCGGAGAGGATCCCGTCGAGCTGTCGCTGGGGCCGGGTGCGCCGGTCCAGGTCAGGGTCGTTGCCGTGGCCGTCTGTCACGTTGCCGGTGTCGTTGTCGTGTCCGTCTGTCACGTGGGCGGGGTGGTTGCTGCTGTGGTTGGCCGTGTTGTCGCTGGTGCGGGGGTTGGTGGCGGCGTTCATGGCGGTGGCGAGGTGTTCGTATTGGGCGCTGGTGGCGAAGATTTCGAGGTGGTGCAGGCCGTGGCGGGGCTTGCGGATGAAGGCGCCTTGGGTGTGGCGGAGGGCTTCTTCGGTGGGTTCGGTGCCGTCGGCGTTGATGGTGTCGGCCCAGCGGCGGGCGACGCGGGTGAGGAAGTCCGGGTCTGCGGTGGCGGCGGTGGTGGTGAGTTGGTGTTCGATCAGGTCCAGGGTTTCGGCGGTGGTGTGGTGCTGGAGCCGGTCGAGGGTGGCGGTGATGATGGTGGCCGCGTAGGAGGACACCGCCGGCGCTGACGGCAGTGCAGGGATGCTGCTGGTGGTGCTGTCGCGGGTGGGGGTGAGGGCGGTGGCGAGGTGTTCCCGTAGGGGTGGGGTGGGTTCGCCGGTGAGGGTGGTGCCGGGCAGTGTCTGGTGGGCGAGGTTCAGGCGGCGGGTGGCTTCGCGGACCGGAATGCGGAGCCGGAGCCGGAGGAACCCGGCGGTGGTGCGGCAGCCGTCATCGGCCGGGGAAATCACTGCCGGTCGCTCCGGGGTAGGGCTGGTGTGTGCGGGCCAGTTAGCGTCTGTTTCGGGCAGCGCCGGGGGTTGGTTGAGGGTTTCGACTCCGTCCGCGGTCCAGCCGGTGACCCAGCCGCCTGAGGACCGGGCAGCGGAGGCGCGGGCTGCTGCCACATGCGTGATCGCGCGCGTGCGGGTTCGGTCCACGGCGCCAGCGGCGAGGACCTGCAGATACTCCACGGACCGGGCAATCTCTTCGACCTGCCCGGCGAAATTGGCGGCTTCGACATAATCGGCTGACGCCAGCACCTCCGGCGCCGCGGCGGCAAACCCCGCCACCAAGCCGCTGATCCCGGCGAGATCCAAAACGCCGGTCCCCCCTACGGCTGGTGGGCCGATGGCGGCAGTGGGGGACGGGCAGGCGGTGCCGCCGGGATCACGGGCAACGTCAGGCATGGTCCCAGTGATGGCGGCTTCGGGGCCGCTGCCCGCCGCCACTGTTTGACCGCGAAGGGGCGGGCCGGGCGCCCCGCTGACTGTCGGGGTGTCCCGTTCAGCCGCCGGGGCGCTGGCAGGGACGGGGTGAAGGCGGGCCGGAAACCCGCGGGGCGTGCCGTCGTCGAACGCATAGTACCGGCGGCCACCCCGCCGGGGCGTCCGCGGAAACACACCGGCGAACCCGCCGAACTCCGCAAGCTGATCCCCAATGGCCTCCATGGGTCAACTCTTCCACCCACCACCAACAAATCACCCCACCCAAAACCCCTATGTGGAAAACCCACAGAGCTACCGGTTCAGCGAGTTCAGCCCGCGGAAGCGTCAGCCGGCTCTGAAGCTCCCCGGGACTCTTTTTGCCAGGGCCAGCGGCCAGTGATTTCAAGTTCAAGCGAGAAGCTCAGGAAAGTCCTGATCAGGACGATAATCGCCAGGACTCCCACACTCTCAAACGTCGGCGTCACTGCCACTGTACGGATGATGTCGGCGGCCACCAGCAGTTCGAGGCCCAGCAGGATGGACCTGCCCAGCAACTGCCGGTAAAGCCGGTAAAAGCTCAGGTCCTCGTTGCTCCCGCGGATCTTCCGGGGCCGGTACCCGCGCAACGCCAAAGGGACGGAGATGAGGGCGCCGATGACCATGACGGCCACACCGGCAAAGTCCACGAACTCGCCCACGGCCTCAATGATGTGCCGAAAATCCATGCCGTCCCGCCCCTCGCTGCGCCAAAAACTCCACCGCAGCCAGCCTAAACGCCCGCATTCCGGCCATGCGGCATGTCAGGGGTGGCGGACGCCGTTCCCGGCCAGGATGTCACGGTAGCCCTCGCGGAAGGAGGGGAACGTGAACGCGAACCCGGTGCCGCGGAGCAGGTCGTTCCGGCACCGCTTGTTTCCGGCGCGCGCCGGCCCGGCGTCGCCGACTGGCGGCTCCGGCAGCCCCAGCTCAGCCGCAAGGAAGCGCAGCACGGAGCCAAGGTCGGCGGGGTCGTTATCGACGCCCAGGTAGACCGGGGCCGGCTCCCCATCCATCGACACCAGATACACGATGGCGGCCGCGGCGTCATCACGGTGGATGCGGTTGGTGTACCTGACATCCTCGGGGACAACCGCGGCGCCGCTGCGCACCTGGTCGATCAGGCGGGTCCTGCCCGGCCCGTAAATACCGCCGAGCCGGAGCGACACGGCTGCGGTGCCCGTTCCCGCCAGCCTCGCCCGCAGGAGTTCCTCGGCCTGCACCAGGACCCGGCCGGAATACCCGCCCGGTTTAGGGACAGTGTCCTCGTCCACCCAGCCGCCGCCGGCGTCGCCGTAGACAGCCGTCGAGGAGACAAAAAGCACCTGCCGCGGCCGCACGCCGTCGCGCTCCAATGCGTCGAGGACGTTCGCCAGGCCACCAAGGTACGCGGCCCGGTATGCCGGTTCCGTGGGTGCGTCCGCAGCCACGGCAATCACGACGGCGGACGTGTCCGCCGGGACGGTCGGCAGTCCCGGAGCGCTCAGGTCAGCGGCCACGCCTTCGATGGCGGGCGGAAGTTTGGCGGGGGAGCGGCGCCAGCCCACAACGCGCTGCCCTTGTGCCGCGAACCGAAGTCCGGCTTCGGTACCCAGGTCGCCGCAACCGGCGAGGAGGATCGTCACAGGCTAGGGCGCTTCCACGGGGAAGAACACGCGGGGGTCCTGCAGCAGCGCCGGGTAGGCGAAAGCTGACCGGTCGATAATTTCCGTGACCGTAAAGTGGCGGCCGAACCTGCCGTCCTCCAGGGTGATGGGCCGGCCCACCACCTGTCCGACGGCGAACTTGGTCCCGTGCTCAAACGGGACTGCCACCGGGGTCTTGCCCGGAAGGGTGGAAAACGCCTCCTCCTGGGCCAGGCGCTTGCGCGTGGGCTTCTTGACCTGCTGTTTGGCCGGTGCCTTCCGCGGTTGCTTCGAGGGCCTGCGGGACTTTTCCTCCAGGTACACGGGGGTGTAGCCGTCGCCCTCCGGAGCAGCCGGGATGGCGCCGTTGGCCGGCGGAAGAGCCACGGTGTCCAGGTTCTGGGGGTCGACGTCGTCATGCGGGTCGCGCAGGATCCACAGAATGTCCCCTTCGGGTTCCTGCGGCAGGAACTCGTGCCGGGGTTCGGGCCAGACGTAGTCCATGCCGGGCTCGGCGTCAGGGAAGACGGTGGTGTAAAACTTGGGTTCCTTGTGCACCAGCTTGGAGCGGTGGCTCAGGTGGAGATCGGCATCTCCGAGCCAGGGCGGCATGGGAATCTTCGAGGCATAATCCGGGTGTGCAGCCTGGGGCGCGAACTCCATGATGTTGGCGCGCGTGTTGTCAGGATGCCCGCGTTTGGTCCACTCGTCCACCATCGCCAGGCCGTACATCGTCAACGCGGGAACATAACCCATCCACATGCGGATGGCAGGGTGGGTCTGCCAGCCGTACCCGGGAATAACCAGTGCGCGGAGGGTCTGCAGCGCCTCGACCCGCTGCTTGCCGAGCCGGGCGGTGTCCAGTGCTGCGGCGCTCTGCCGGAAATCAGGGTACGGGAGGAAGGTTTGCATCTATTCAGTCTGACGGCAGCAGCCGGATGTTCCAATTGCAGTGCCGGGGACCACACACCGCCGGGTGTCCAGATAATGGACCGGTGCATACGGGCGCTGGTTAAAACCACTAAGATCTCCGCAACCACCCCGGCGTTTTGGAAGCTCCCTCATGACATTAACACCTGAAAAGACCCCCGCAAACACTGCCCCGGGCGCGCCCCGGTTCGGGCAGCTGCTTGGGCCGGAGGCCAAAGGCATCCTGGTCCTTGACGAGTTCACCCTTGATCCCCATGCCGCGCGCAAGGAACATCACTCGTTCCGCGACGGTGTGGCCGCCGTCGCTAAGACCATGCGCCGGATTGCCGCATTGCGGGTAGTGATCGCGATCGTCGCCATCGGCAACCTTCCGCTGTTCCTGCTTTCCAGCGGCTGGTGGATCTACGTGGTCTCGCTCGCGCTGGTTGTCGGTGTGCACACCGCCGTCACCCTGCTGAACCGCCACGAACCGCGGATCCAGCAGAAGTCCGCCCTGGAACTGCACATGCACCGGGAGCGGAGCGCCAATTACCGCAAGGTCCGCGACGCCGTGAAGTACGTGATCGACACCCCGAGCCGGATGAACGAGCACCTGTACCTCGAACTGCTGGCCGTGAAGCGGGTCGCCTTGAACCTCGCCCACGGCACAGTTGCCTTGCTGGACACCAGCGACGATTCGGCCTGGAAGGTGCGGATCGTCCGCGAACTGCCGGCCAGCTGACGCCAGCCGTGCGCTGATTTCCCGCGAATTAAAGTGCGACGCCGGCACGCCCCTTGTGGGGGCTTGCCGGCGTCGCTTTTTGGTCAACGGAATTTGTCTATCGTCGACCTGTTCAAGGGCCCTCGCTGGCCTGGGCGGCCGCGCCTAAGCAGCCGCGGCTGCCGGGCTGCTTCTATGCGGGAAGCTGGATGACCTGTCCCTCAAAGACGAGGTTGGGATCGGAAATCGTGTCCAGGTTGGCGTCGGCCAGATGCTGCCAGCCGCCCGCGATCCCCAGCTTGTCCGCAACGATGCTCAGCGTGTCGCCTGCCTGCAGGGTATAGGTCTCGCCGCTGAGTTCCACGGCAGTGGCGTGCTTGGCCGCCGGCAGCTGGGCTGTGGCCTGCACGGGCGCGGCCTGGACGGGTGCGCTCTGGACGGGTGCGCTCTGGACCGGAACACTCTGGGTGGGCGCCGTCCCGGTGCCGCCGCCGCTCAAGCCGAGCTGCGCGGCGCAGGAGGGCCAGGCTCCCCAGCCCTGCGAGGCCTGGACCTGCTCCGCGACGGCAATCTGCTCCTCGCGGCTGGCGTCCGCCGCGGAGCCCGTGCCGCCATACGCGGACCACGTGCTGGCGCTGAACTGCAGGCCGCCGGAGTAGCCGTTTCCGGTGTTGGTGGCCCAGTTGCCGCCGCTTTCACACTGTGCCAGCGCATCCCAGGTCGAGGTGCTGGTGGTTGCGTTCGCTGCCGTGGCGGAAAGCGCCAGGCCGGCTGCTGAAATGGCGGCCACGGTGGCTCCACGGCGCACGACAGTACGGAAGGTGGTGTTTTTCATTGTGGGTGATGCTCCTGAAGGCCACCGGCGCTGGTTCCGTCCCCGGAGATCGTCGCGCCACTGCCCGCCCCTGACAAGTAGAGGTCAATTTCGGTGGCTGCCGCTGGGCAGTTCTGGTGGAGGCAGCACCGGGCATTCCTGCGCCCGCATTGGCGGGCATGCATTTCACGCTAGGACATCACTTGGGCGTTATCAAATCGCCATCTGCCGCAGGCGGACTTGCAGGGGAACCTCCGGCGGCGCCTGCGGAAGGGAGGCCTGCCCCTGCCGGGCGGCGGGAATCCGTGTGGAGGATTATCCTGACCGGATGGAAAACTTTGCGGGCGGCAACGCCGTGCCTGATCACGCCGTGCCCGAAACTGAAGCAGCTGAAACCGCTGTTCCCGGCCCTGCCCGGCTCCTCCCGGTAGCTGAATTGCACCTGCACATCGAGGGAACCCTGCAGCCCGAGCTGATCTTCGCACTGGCCGAACGGAACGGCATTGCCCTGCCCTACTCGGGGCTGGACGAACTCCGCGAACGCTATGAGTTCACCGACCTGCAGTCCTTCTTGGACCTGTACTACGCCAACATGGCCGTGCTCCAGACGGAAGAGGATTTCGCGGCGATGACGCACGCCTACCTCGAACGCGCTGCTGCCGCCGGTGTCCGGCACGCCGAAATCATGATGGACCCGCAGGCACACCTCTCCCGCGGCATTTCGCTGGAGACCTGCGTCAACGGCGTTGCGTCGGTGCTGGCCACCTCAAAGGAGGACTTCGGCATCTCCACCATGCTGATCGCGGCGTTCCTGCGAGACATGCCCGAAGACTCCGCCCTGGAAGTCCTGGACGGGCTCCTGGCCATGGACGCACCCATCGGCGCCATCGGCCTGGACTCAGCCGAGGTCGGCAACCCCCCCGCCAAGTTCGAGCGGCTTTACGCTAAGGCGCGTGAAGCCGGACTCCGACTGACGGCCCACGCAGGCGAGGAGGGCCCGGCGTCGTACATCACCGAAGCGCTCGATGTCCTCGGTGTGGAACGGATCGACCACGGCATCCGCTGCATGGACGATCCCGATCTGGTGGAGCGGCTGGTGAACGCGCGAACCCCGCTGACGGTCTGCCCGCTGTCCAACGTGCGGCTCCGCGCAGTGGACACCCTGGCCGACCACCCCCTGCCCGCCATGCTCGCGGCCGGGCTGAACGTCTCCGTCAACTCCGATGACCCGGCGTACTTCGGCGGCTACGTGGATGACAACTTCGCGCAACTGTCGGCGGTCTTCGAGCTGTCCGATTTCGACAAGGCCCGACTGGCAGCGAACTCCATCCATTCCTCCTTCGCGTCGGACGAACGGAAAGCCGAACTGCTGGAGGAACTGAACGGAGGCGAACCCGCCGAATAGGCGGGGTTGGGCGGCCCAACGAGGTCCGGTTCTGCCGCTAAACTGGGTGCCGCAAGCGTGTCGGGGAAGTGCCGGGCGGCACCGCTGCCGGCGCTCAGAGGGTTATGCAGCCAGCCCGTGTACCTGAGACTTTCGTTTCAATTAGTAAGTGATCCGCTTCATAGTCGGTCACGACACGCAGAGTTAACCAATTAAAGTCGCGCGATTTAACGGGCACTTGGCAAGATGCCTATGACGGATCGCTCTCATAAAAGGGGAAACATGGCCAAGTCCACCGCAGAAAACACTTACCTTCGACTCAAGACCGTGCTGGATGTCCTGACCGAAGGCGTGTGGTCAGGCGATGCGCTGAACGCGGGCCAGGTCCTCGCAGAGGCAACAGCACGGGTGCCGTTCAACGAACACGAGGCAGAACTGCTCAGCGGTGGCATTCCCCGCGGGCACAAGACCCTCACCACGGCGACCGCCAAGCTGGTCAAGGCGGGCTGGCTCGTCAAGGGCCGCTCCGGCTGGACCATCACCGACGACGGCATGCGTGCCACGGTGGCCTACCCGGATGCCGTGTCCTTTGCCAGCGCGCTCGACGCCGGCGCTCCCGTGCCTGCCGACATTCCGGTTCCCACGGCTCCCGAAGGTTTCGTCCGCAAGGTCACCGCCCCGGCTGAACCGGCTGCTGCTACGGCTCCGGCCAAGAAGCCGGCCGCGAAGAAGGCCCCCGCAAAGAAGGCCGCCGCCGCCGTGGGCAAGGCCGCCAAGGTGCTGGAGGAAGCCGTCGAGCCGGTGGTCAAGGCCGTCCGCAAGACCAAGACCCCGGCCAAGGCGACTGCCGCAGCCGAGGCTTCCGCCGCCGAGCCGTTTGAGGGTCCGGACGTCGAGACCCACCCGCAGCCCGAGGCCGTTGCCGTCGCCGGTGACTTCAACACCATCCTGGGCGCACCGGAGAACTGGGCACCGCAGTACGACGAAGCGCAGATGGAGTTCGACTTCCTGGACCAGCTGTGGAAGAAGAGCGCCGAACTGCCGGCCGGCTACTACACCTTCAAAATCGCCCTGAACCGTTCCTGGGACGAGAACTACGGTGCGTTCGGCACGTTTGACGGGCCCAACCACGAGCTGCACCACGCCGGCGGCACCGTCACCATCCGGTACAACCACGCCACCCGCGACATCACCATCAACTAGGGCATCCCCTCCCAACTGGCTCGCAGTTGTTGTCGTTCTGGACCGTCAAAACGACAACAACTGCCACCCAGTTGGGGAGGGAGGTGTTTCCGAGGAGGCTATCCGTTGGGACGCCACACAGGACCGTCACCGGCTGGCTCGTCCGACCAAGTCCGGCTGAACGCGCGCGTGTTCGGCGTGGTCCAGGGTGTGGGCTTCCGGTTCTGGACCATGGGCAAGGCCGAGGAACTTGGGCTGGCCGGGGAAGTCCGGAACGTCGACGACGGTTCGGTCGCCGTGGTTGCCGAAGGGCCCGAGTCACGGGTCCATGAGCTTTTGGACTGGCTGAACTCGGACCGCACGCCGGGCCGGGTGGACCGGGTGGAGCACGAGTTCTCCCCGGCCGAGGGAAGTTTCCGCAGCTTCCGCGCGCGCTGACCCGGTTCCCACTGCCAGGGCCTTTCGGCCGGTTCCCACTGCCAGGGCCTTTGGCCGCTTCCCACTGCCAGGGCCTTCGGCCGCTTCCCACTGCCAGGGCCTTCGGCCGGGCCGGCGGGTCCGGGGTGGCTACTCCCGAGGGCTGAGGCCGATGAACGCGCCCAGTTCCTCCAGCGCCGCCGGTCGATGCGGCATGTAGCTGGTCAGTTCTGGTGAGCGGACAATGACCGCGCGCCACTGCCCGCGCGACACGGCAACGTTGATCCGGTTCCGGTTCAACAGGAATTCAGCCCCGCGCGGCGCCTCGGCACCGGCGGAGCAGGCCATCGAGACGACCACCACCGGAGCCTCCTGGCCCTGGAACTTGTCCACCGTTCCCACCCGGACATCCGCAAGGCCGGCCTCTTCCAGCGCCTTCCGGACCAGGTGCACCTGCGCGTTATAGGCAGCAACCACGAGGACGTCCCCCTGCCCGAGGGGTTGGGCATCGCATCCCGGTCCGGCAATCCATTTCAAACCCAGATGCCGCTGCGCCTGCCGGACAACTTCGGCGGCTTCCTCTTTGGAGCTGGTTGCGTTGCCGCTATGGTCAACAAAGACGGTTTCGACGCCGGGCGGAAGGCTCTCAAGTTCGCGCAGTGACGCTGCCGGCGCCGAGCGGAGCTTGCCTTCGTAGCTGAGCCGGGACACTGCAGCACACAGCTCCGGATGCATGCGCCAACTGTCCGCCAGGAAGTAGCCCAGGCTGGAAGGCAGCGTGGCGTGACCGGCGGCCAGCCAGCCCAGGGCGGACTCGTCGACCGGCTCAGGGTGCGCCCCCTGCGTCACTTGCGGAAGCTGCTGCGGGTCGCCGAGCAGGAGCAGCCGCCTTGCGGCACGGGAGACGGCGAGCGTGTTGGCCAGGGAGAACTGTCCCGCTTCATCAATCACCAGCAGGTCCAAGGCGGCGGCCGGAACTTCCTTGCCGGTCATCGTCCACCCTGTTCCGCCGACCAGGCACCCGCCGGATGATTCAAGCAAACGGGCGACGTCGCCGTCGGCTGTTGCTTTCCATGGCACGTCATGCGGCGCGGCGAGCTTCTTGGCGACCCGTTCCGGGTCCACACCGCCCGCGGCGATGGACCGGCACAGCAGGTTTTCCACCACGTTGTGCGACTGGGCCACGACGCCTACTTTCCAGCCCTCACTCACCAGCTGGCCGATCACATGCGCGCCAACGTACGTCTTGCCCGTGCCCGGCGGACCCTGGACGGCGAGGTAGGAATTGTCGAGGTCCCGAAGGGAGCCTGTGATGCCTGCGGCGTAATCGGCGGAGCCATCGTCCTGGAGCGGGACCGCTGCCGGAGCGGTCAGCGTCCGGAAGCGCGGGGGCAGCTTCCGCAGGATATCCAGGCCCGGCTGTGCCGGCAGCGACGGAATGGACGAGCCGACAGCGCGGGCGATCTCCGCGATAGCCGCCTCGATGCCCAGTGTGGCCAAGGGCTGGTCCTCGGTCAGGGCGACAGGCAGGTGTGGGTAGGCTGCCACCTTGCCGGATTCGCGTTCGGCGATGGTGATGATGGTGTGCTCCGGATTGTCCGGAGCCGGGATGAGCTCGCTGATTTTGGTACCGAATGCGTAGGCGCGCGCACCCGGCGCAGCATTGGGCGCGGCCATGCCCTCTGGCGGGGGAGCGTCGTACAGCCGGCACCAGCTGGAATCCACCTTGAAGTCCGAGCCTTCGGTCATGGTGCCGCGCAGGCGCAGGACCCGGGTACGCATCCGTTCCCGGGGTTTGGCCAGCGCCCAGTCGGAGGACACTTCAGCGGACTCGACGACAAACACGTTGCGCTGGTCGGCCCAGCTTTCCAGCGGCGCTTCAACCCGGTCGAAATGCTGCCACCAGAACTGTTTGCGCTCGCGGCGGTGGTAGCCCGTAGCGGCGGCGACCATGGCGATGGCGCGTTCATCGTTGGTCCAGGGGCGGTTGTCCGGAAGACCTGCCAGATAATCGCGAAGCCTGGACTCTTCAGGGGTCTCATCGGGGGCCCCGGGCCGCTGCCCGGCAGCAGGAGGCTCCGCGGCCACATGTCCAGGCGCGTCGGCTGCAGCTGCCGTTTCCGCCGGCGCCTCGACACCGGCCGCGGCGGGGGCCTGCGCCGCTACCTCCAGCAGCCAGTCGCGGAGCCGCAGCGTGGAGAGGCAGTCGTACCGGTTGTAGTCCGAGATGGAGGCGAGGATTGTGTCCGCCTCGTCCTGCCGGCCGTCGTCGCGGGCAGCACAGTAGGCGGCGTAGGCAACCACGGATGCGCCGGCGTCCTTCACATCGCCGGAGCGCAGGTTGTTGCCCATGTATAGCGGTTCAAGCTTCTTGATGGAGTACGACGCCTCGGAGATCCGCAGGGAATGCCGGACCGTGGCATACAGGTCCACGAGGAGGCCCTGCCGCAGCCAGTCGTCCACTGTGTCCTCGCCGGCCTGGTGGGCCAGGGAAAGGTTCCGGAGCGCCGTCTTCTCATACGCCGCATAGTGGTAAACGTGCATGTCCGGGTACTGCTCGCGGCGCTTCTCCACGTAGTCGAGGAAGTCCAGGAAGGCCTTGCGCTCCTCCGAACGGGAATGTGCCCAGAACGGCCGGAACACAGGATCGCCCTGGGCGCCCGCAACAGGCGCCTCGACCACCCCGAAAAGGTACTCAATGCCCCACGCTCCGGTGGCAGGGTCCTGCCACAGCGGGTCGCCTTCAAAATCAAAGAAGATGTCCCCGGGGCTGGGGGCGGGCAGGGAACCGATGGAGTTCTCCGGCAGCACGCGGTAGGAGACGGTGTGCGGCTGGCCGTCCCTGGTGAAGGTCCGGGACCCCGCCGCAGGGTCAAGTCCCAGCTGCATCCGCGCCTGGGACCGCAGCCGGACCACGGAGTTGTGCGCATCAGTCTCAGGCATGGCAGCGAGCTGATCGATGGTGGTGATGCCTGCGGCACGAAGCTTCTTGCGCTGCACCACTGACATCCCGGCAACCATCAGCAAATCCCGGTGCGCCTGCACCTGCTCTGCGCAGTAGTCGCACCGGCCGCAGTGCACGATTCCCGGCTGCTGCCACGCCGCCACGGTTCCGGCGTCACGGTGCTCGGCTGTGAGCTGGCGGAAGCGCCGCCGTCGCTCGCGGAAAACCGGAAGGAGGTCGGGAAGCGAATGGCTGCTGCGCAGCCAGTCCTCACCTACCCTGGTGCCCAGCACGAGGGTGACAACGGGGGAAGGTTCCAGGCCCATGCCGAGCAACTGGTCGCCATACGCGGCCAGCTGCAGCAGGGCTCCCACCTTGGCGTGCCGGGCGAGCTTGGTGTCCCACACCTCGTAGCGGCCGGGCTTGCCGGTGCCCGCGGCCTCGTTCACCAGGAAGTCGGCGTAGCCGAGGAATTCGCCGTCGAAGAAGGTGGCCTGGAAGACGGCGTCCGCACCGGACCGGAGTGCCATCTCCGTTTCCGCGTGCTTTGCCTGCAGTTCCCCGCGCAGGTTCTGCCCCCGCTCCAGGGAGTAGACGCCGGTGCCCCTGCTGGCATCCCACTCGCCGTACTTTCGGACGAGGCTGGCCAGGACCGTCTGCTCATGCTTGTCGCCGAGCTGGCCCGCCCGGACCTTCATCTCGTCCGCGGGGAACTCCGCCTTGGGGCTGCGCCCGAGCTTCTCGTCCAGGACCCGGAGCGTGCGGTATTCGCACTCGCTGGCGGCCACCAGGTCGCTGGCAGAAAAGACCAGGTCCGGAGCGGCGCCGGCGCTGGCAGCTTCAAGCAGGAACACGGGGCCTCCCCATCAACGGCCGGGCTGGGGGACGGTTCCTCCAGCCCTGGATTTCACCTGCTTCAAACGTAGCAAGGGGCACCGACAATCGGGTTCCGCGGCCACGCCGCCCCTGCGCCTCCGGAGGAGAAAATCGGGCGTGGACGCCGGCAGGCCGCAGCAGTACCCTGTTCGTGCGGGCGGCCGGGACGGCAGATACCCGCAGTGTCGGCGCCCCTCCATCCGCGGGTGCCGGGTCTGGGTCTGCGGGCTGGGCAACGAATGGCCCTTACAGCTGCCGCAGGAGCGTGCGGCAGCTGACAGAATTTCGGTTTGCTCCAGAAGAGGTTCCAGCCATGACTGTCCACCTTCGCCGTACCGCCATCATCAGCCTCACCGGCCTGTCCCTCCTCGCGGTGGGAGCCGCTCCCGCCCAGGCAGCCAGCGACGCCTCGAGCTGCGTCGGCATCATCGTGTCCACCCAGGCGTCGGCAGGGATGCTGGACGTGAACTACTTCAAAGGCCTTGCCCGTGAAGATGATGCGCGCAATTTCGGGCAGTTCGTCAAGTTCGGTGCGAAACTGCACAACGGCACCCTGGAGGCATGCTTTCCCGAGTAGCCCGAGGTCCCAGTAGCCCCAAGACAGGGCGGGTGGACGACGGCGGGACCTCCCGCCTTCTCCCGCCTCCTTTGTTGTGGGCTGCTTGGCAATGTAGGTCGCAGTACTTGTCGTTTTGAGCCCCCAAAACGACAAGTACTGCGACCCAGTTGGGATAGGGGTCAGGACTCCGTCGCGGCAGCCCGGACCTGGGCCTTGTCATGCTCGGCGTGGGCTTGCCGGATAAGGTCCAGGAACTCGGTCTCGTTGCGGATGAGCTTCTTGTACTTCTCCGGAAGCTTGCGGATCTGCTCCTCCTCGCGGACCATTCGGGCGAAGATCTTGTCCCGCTCGGCCATGTCCGTTTCGTAGTTGAGGTCCACGTACTCGGTCGCGTGCCGCCGGGCACCCGAAACAGCGTTCTTGGCTTTGCCCTTGGGGCTGAAGATGGACGCCATGACCGTGACCACCAGGACGCCCAGGATCACGCTCAAAGATACCCCTGTGCTGACTTCCACCACGTTGACGTGTTCGCCGTCGTTGATGAACGGCAGGGTGTTCTCGTGCAGGGCGTGGAGGATCAGCTTCACGCCGATGAAACCCAGGATCACGGCCAGGCCGTAGGACAGGAAGATCAGGCGGTCCAGCAGGCCGTCGATCAGGAAATACAGCTGCCGCAGGCCCATCAGCGAGAACGCGGTGGCCGTGAACACGATGTACACGTTCTGCGTCAGGCCGAAGATCGCGGGGATGGAATCCAGCGCGAACAGGATGTCCGTGCCGCCGATCGCCACCATTACCAGGAGCATCGGGGTGAGGACGCGCTTGCCGTTCTCCACGGTGAACAGCTTGTCGCCGTCGTAGTGCTCGGACGCCGGCAGGAACTTCTTCGCGAGCCGCACCACCAGGCCCTCGGACTCGTCGTCGTGGCTGTTGGGCCGCAGCAGGTTGCCGGCGGTGATGAGCAGGATCAGGCCGAAGATGTAGAACACCCAGGCGAAGCTGTTGATCAGCGCCGCGCCCAGGAAGATGAACGCCGTCCTGGCGAACAGCGAAAAGACGATGCCGAAGAGCAGCACTTTCTGCTGGTCGGCGCGCGGCACCCGGAAGCTGGCCATGATGATGAGGAAGACAAAGAGGTTGTCCACGGACAACGCCTTCTCAGTGACATAGCCGGCAAAGTATTCCGTCCCCATGGTGGGGCCGCCGAACCACAGCACACCCAGCCCGAACAGCAGGGCGATGCCCACATAGACCGCGGACCAGGTGGCGGCTTCCTTGAGCGACGGGGTGTGGGCTTTGCGGACGTGGAAGAAGTAGTCGAAGGCCAGAAGGCCGACGATCCCAATGACGGTGAGGGTCCAGACTATTGACGGTACTTCCACGCGGCGGGCCTTTCGTCGGGTTGTCCCTCCAGCCTACCTAAGCATGCTTACCTATGCGGGGCGCAGCAGTTCGTTCTCCACGACGGCGGCGCGGGACAACGTCTTGTACCCCTCCTGCTCGAACAGGACGGTGATGACGTCGTCCTCGTGCCTCATCACCAGACCCGGACCCCAATCTTTGTGGACCACCGCGGACTGCAGCGGGAACGGCTCGTCGGCGGGACCGGCAGGAGCCTGCCCGCCGTCGTCGTGCTTCTTTCCCGCCGGTTCCTGCCGTGAGTCCGCCGCGGCGCACGCATCACAGTTCCCGCATGGTTCGGGCAGGTCCTCGCCGAAGTAGCCCAGCAGGAACTGCCGCCGGCAGCCGTCCGTCTCCGCATAGGCGCGCATCATGGTCAGGCGCGACTGTTCCACCCGCTGCCGGGCTTCGGCGAGTTCGACGGCGCGGTCCACCAACGCGGGCAGCTTGGCTTTCGAGGTGAGCCGGAAGCCGCGCTTGCCGCTGGTGACGGCGCCCGCCTCCTCCAGCTGGTTCAGCAAACCGGTCACCCGCCGCGCGGGGAAATCGGTCAGCTCCGCCAGCGACGGCTTCGGCACCGGCCCGCCCGCGGCCTTGAGAACCTTCAGGACCGCCAGGAGCCGCTCCGGATCGGGGGTACTGGTGGTGAAGAACTTGCGCAGGCCCAGGTCCTCGGACCGGTAGTGCAGCACCGCTGTGGCCGGTTCACCGTCGCGTCCGGCACGCCCGATTTCCTGATAGTAGGCGTCCAGGGACTCCGGGATGTCGGCGTGCACCACAAACCGGACGTTGGGCTTGTCGATGCCCATGCCGAACGCGGTGGTGGCCACCACGACGTCCAGTGCGTCGTCCAGGAACTGCTCATGGATCCGCTCCCGGTCGGCGGCGGCCCGGCCCGCGTGGTAGGCCTCGGTCCGCAGTCCTTCGGCGGCGAGTTTGGCCGCGTACTTCTCCGTGTCCTTCCGGGTGGCCGCGTACAGGAGCCCGTGCCCGTCGCGTGCCAGGCCGGCCACCTGCTGCAGCACGGCTTTGCGCTTGCCCTTGTCCTCGTGGTGGCGGACCACGTCCAGGAAGATGTTGGGCCGGTCGAAGCCGTGGACCAGCACCAGCGGATCCTTCATCTCCAGCCGTTCCACGATCTCGTCGCGGACCGGCGGGGAGGCGGTGGCGGTGAGGGCCGCTACCGGCGGGTTGCCCAGGCGTTCGCGGACGGCCCCAAGGCCCAGGTAGTCGGGCCGGAAGTCGTGGCCCCAGGAGGAGACACAGTGCGCCTCGTCCACCACGAACAGCGAGATGTCCAGGGCCGCGAGCCGGTCCACGGTCTCCTGCTTGGCCAGCTGCTCCGGGGCAAGGAACACAAAAGCGGCCTTCCCCCGTTCCACAGCCTCCCAAGCCGCGGCCACCTCGGCATCGCTGTGGGAGGAGTTAATGGCGACGGCGGACTGGCCACCCAGGTCCCCGGCCAGCCCTTCCAGCTGGTCCTCCTGCAGCGCGATGAGCGGTGACACCACGACGGCGGGGCGTCCCGTTCGCTGGTGCAGGTGCAGCGCCGCGACCTGGTAGATGGCGGATTTCCCGTAGCCGGTAGGCATTACGGCCAGGACGTCGCGCCCTGAGGCCAGGGCCCGCATGCCGGCGAGCTGGCCGTCGCGGAGATCGGGCAGCGAAAAGGAGGACGCCGCCAGGGCGGCAAGGGAACGGTCGTCGGACATGAAAGGGCAGCTCCGCACGCAGGAATTCGCACAGCCGCTTGCTTCAGCCGTGGGGAACCAGCCTACGCCAGGCGCGTGCCGCCGTCGTCCATCCCTTGACTTCCCGGACGTGACAAACAACTGTGGAGGAAGCTGGTCCGCCGGCGGAGGCCGTGGCAATGGGGACCAGGAACCAGCCGAGGAGAGTGTCTGTGACGCGCAAGAACCCGAAGGTCGAAGAAGCCGACGAGTCCGAACTGGAGGTGACCGGCCACCCCAAGACATGGGCTGCCGGCGTGCCGGGCGTCTACCATTCGATGCAGCCGGCGCTCAAGCACATGGGTGTGGAGCGGTCCCGGAAGACCCTGCTGGCCCTGAACCAGAAGGACGGCTTCGACTGCATGAGCTGCGCGTGGCCGGATCCTGGCCACCGCAAGACGTTTGAGTTCTGCGAGAACGGGGCCAAGGCCGTCACCTGGGAAGCCACGCCGGTGGTGGTCAGCAGGGAGTTCTGGGCCCAGCACCCCGTCAGCGAACTGCGGGAACGCTCGGAGTACTGGCTCGGCATGCAGGGCCGCCTGACCGAACCCGTGTACAAGAAAGCGGGGGAGGACCACTACCGGCCAGTCAGCTGGGACCAGGCCTTCAGCATCATTGCGGACAAGCTGAAGTCGTTGCCGGACCCCAACCAGGCGGCGTTCTACACCAGCGGCAGGACCTCCAACGAGGCCGCCTTCCTCTACCAGCTGTTCATCCGCGCCTACGGCACCAACAACCTGCCGGACTGTTCCAACATGTGCCATGAATCGTCCGGCTGGGGCATGGGGCAGACCATTGGCGTGGGCAAGGCGACGGTCTCCTACGACGACTACGGGAAGGCCGACCTGATCATCATCATGGGCCAGAACCCGGGCACCAACCACCCGCGGATGCTCACGGCGCTGGAAGAGGCCAAGGAGGCCGGCTGCCAGATCGTGGCCGTCAACCCGCTGCCGGAGGCCGGCCTCATGCGGTACAAGAATCCGCAGCGCGTCAAGGGCATCATCGGCCGCGGCACGGACCTCGCGGACCAGTTCCTGCAGATCCGCATCGGCGGGGACATGGCGCTGCTGCAGGCAGTGTCCAAGCGGGTACTCGAGGCCGAGGCGGCGAACCCCGGTACCGTGCTGGACCACAAGTTCCTTGAGGAGCACTGCGACGGCCTTGAGGAACTGCGGGCGCACCTGGCGCAGTTGGACGAGGCCGCGGTGCTGGAAGCCATGGGGCTGCGGAGCGAGGAGATCGACGAGCTCGCTGCCCGGTACCTGGCCGCGGACAAGGTGATCATCACCTGGGCCATGGGCATCACCCAGCAGAAAAAGGGTGTGGCCACCATCAAGGAAATAATCAACCTGCTCCTGCTGCGCGGCAACATCGGGAAGCCCGGTGCCGGCGCCTCACCCATCCGCGGACACAGCAACGTGCAGGGGGACCGGACCATGGGCATCTGGGAGCAGATGCCGCCGGCGTTCCTTGACGCGCTGGGCCAGGAGTTCGCGTTTGACCCGCCGCGCGACCACGGCCTGGACGCTGTCCAGACCGTCCGGGCCATGCGCGACGGCGGCATCAAGGCTTTCATCGCGCTCGGCGGCAACTTTGTGGGCGCCATTTCGGACACCCGCGCGGCCGAGGAAGCGATGGAGAAGACCGAGCTCTCGGTCCAGATTTCCACCAAGCTCAACCACTCGCACGGCGTCACCGGAACGGAGGCCCTGATCCTGCCTACCCTGGGCCGGACGGAGATCGACCGGCAGGAATCCGGGCCGCAGTTCGTCTCCGTGGAGGACACCGTCTGCGCCGTTCACGCCTCGCACGGGACGGTGGAACCAGTGGCACCTGGGCTGTTGTCCGAGGTGGCCATTGTCTGCCGGATGGCCGCCGCGACGGTGGGGGACCGGACCTCGGCAGACTGGGCAGGTTTCGAGAAGGACTATGACCTCATCCGCGACCACATCTCGCATGTGGTGGTGGGCTGCGAGGATTACAACCGTAAGGTCCGGCAGGAAGGCGGGTTCGTGCTGCCCAACGGCCCCCGCGATTCCCGGACGTTCCATACCCCCATCGGCAAGGCGATGCTGACCGTCAATGAACTGGAACACGTGGAACGCCCGGCGGGAACACTGATCCTGCAGACGATGCGCTCGCACGACCAGTTCAACACCACCATCTACGGCCACAACGACCGGTACCGGGGCATCAAGAAGGGCCGCGAGGTGGTGTTCGTGAACCCTGCGGACCTGGCGGAACTGGGGCTTGAGGACGGGCAGCACGTGGACATCCACGGCATCTACAGCGATGGCGTGGACCGGGTCCTGCGGAACTACCGGTTGGTGTCCTACCCGTCGGCCCGCGGTTGCGCGGCCGCCTACTACCCCGAGGCGAACGTGCTGGTGCCGCTGGAAAGCGTGGCGGAAGGCAGCCAGACGCCGGTGTCGAAGGCGGTGATTGTGCGCCTGGAGCCGGCCCGGGTCCTCGAGGAGGAGGCTACCGCCCAGGGTTGAGCTAGTTTGGGCATAACCGGCCCCGGCCCGCATAACCGGTGCGGGCCGGGGCCGGTTATGGCCTTAAGCGCCGGTTGTGCGGGCTACTGCGCCGTGTCCGCCCAGCCCTTGCTTGCGGGACCGCCTTCGGGCCCGTCCTCGCAAAGCTGGAAGGCCACGCGGGCGGCCTTCTCCACGGCAGCCGCAGCGGCCTCCCGGTTTCCGGCGCTCCCGGTCCCCGCGTCCAGACCGGCGGCGTAGCCCACCAGGAACGTGGTGACCGGCGCGGCTGCGTGGATCACGTTGTCGGCAGATTTGCGGGCCAGGTCCAGGAGGAGTTCGTGGTCCACGTCGATGTCCAGTATCTGCAGGGCCTGGGCCAGCCGGTTGCTCCACTGGTCCAGCACCTGTGCTTCGTCCGCGTTGACTGCCATGGTCCGCTCCTTGCTTGTCTATGTGCTCGTATCCGGGGTCCGGTGCCGACACTACAAGGCTTCCGCGCGGAAGTCACCGGATGCATATATGCCCGGTCAGTACAAGGGGTAAGTTTCAGGCGAGGCGGGTGTTCACCGCGGCGGGGGAGAAGACCTGGCCGACGAGCAGCGATGACATGCCGCGGATCGCAGCGTCCTCGCCCAGGGTGGCCAGCCGGACGTCCAGGTGGCGCGTTGCCCGGGGGAGGGACATCGGGTAGAGGGTTTCCCGGATGCCGCCAATCAGTGATGCAGAGGCCAGGTCGCCGGCAATCAGCAGGACCGCCGGATTGAGCAGGCACACCACGGTGGCCATGACCTCCCCGATCCGCCGTCCTGCCTCATGTGTCAGCCGCATGCTGTCCAGGTTGCCCGCGAGCAGGAGTTGGCGGACGTCACGGCCGGAGGTGCTGGGATGGCCCAGGCTCGTCAGCTGGCGCGCGACGGCGCCGCCACTGGCCCCGGCCGCCAGGCAGCCGAACGAGCCGCACTGGCATTGCAGGTCCGCAAAGGCCGGGTGGCGGACGTGGCCGATGTCGCCGGCGCCGCCGTCCACTCCCTGGTAAATCCGCCCGTCTATAACGAGCCCCGTGCCGATGCCGGTGGAAACCTTCACCAGGCACAGCGACGGAGTGCCGGTGAAGCCCGCGCTGTATTCGCCCACGGCCATGGCGTCGGCGTCGTTCTCGACCAGGACGGGAACCGGGAAGGTCTCCTGGATGAACTCCACAATGGGGTAGGCGTCCCAGCCGGGCATGATGGGCGGCTGCGAGGGCCGCAGCGTTTCGGGGTCCACGGGGCCCGGGATCGAGATCCCCACGCCGGACACCCTTGATACCGGGGTCTTCGTCTTCTTCAGCAGCCGCTGCCCGGCCTCGGTGATGAGCCGCAGCACCTTCTCCGGGCCATCCTCGACGGCGATGTCCAGGTGCTCGTCAGCCAGGATGGCTCCGCCGAGGTCCGTGAGGGCCACCCGGCTGGACCTGGTCTCCACCGCCGCTGAGATGGTGCAGGAGTGCTTGAGGTTGAACACCAGGTCCGTCGGCCGGCGGCCGCCTGAAGGCCTTGCGCTGCCCGCTTCGAGAATCAGTTCAGCGCGGAGCAGCGTATCCACACGCTGCGCTACCGTCATGCGGGACAGGCCCGTTTCCTCCTGGATGTCACCGCGCGTCCGGGCCTGGCCGGTCCTGATCAGGTGGAGGACATCCCCGGGTCCCACGTGCATATGCGGCTCCTACGTTCAAAAAGGCACTCTTGCAATCCTAGGTGTTCCGCGACCTGATGGGCACAAAGTTGCCACGGCTAGTGCCAGTTGATTCTGCAGCTAATGCTAGACAGCTAGACATCATTTGGATAGCCTTTAGGCACAAGTTCCGGCTGTGACTGCGCTCACTGCCTGAACGCATCCAGCCCCGACCCGCTTGCCTGGCCGAAGAGGTCCTGGCAGGGACCGGAGGCTGAGCGCGCGAATCCGCGGCACCGGCACCGGCGCCGCCGTAGACAGGAGCACCGAAGTGATGAGAACCAGAGGCCGGTCCCAGATGGCCGTGCTTGCCGCCGCAACCTTGGCCGCGGCCATGCTGGCGGGCTGTACCCAGGATGAAGGCTCTGACGCCGGACCCACGGGCGGAACCGGAGGCGAAGCCATCACAGTGTGGACCGCCGATACCCTTCCCGACAGGGTGGCCAAGACCAAAGACATCATTGCCAAGTTCACGGCCGAATCCGGCGTCCAGGTGGAGCTCGTGGGAGTTCCCGAGGACCAGTTCAACCAGGTCCTGACGTCCTCCGCGGCTGCCGGCGACCTTCCCGATGTCATCGGGTCCATCTCCCTGGCGCAGGTCCGCACCCTGGCTGCCAACGACCTCGTCGACGGCAGTGCCAACGCCGAGGTGGTCAAGACCCTGGGTGAGGACACCTTCTCTTCCCGGGCGCTTGAACTGACCCGCGAGGGCGACGAGCAGCTGTCCGTCCCGGACTCCTCATGGCAGCAGCTGCTGTACTACCGCAAGGACCTGTTCGAGAAGGCCGGCATCACCCCGCCGAAGACCTACGACGACATCAAGGCCGCAGCCCAGAAGCTGGACACCCCCGAACTGGCCGGCCTGGTGGCCGCGAACAAGCCGGGCGAAGCCTTTACCCAGCAGACGTTCGAGCACATCGCCCAGGGCAACGGCTGCGAGATGGTCAACGACAGCGGTGACATCACCTTCGACAGCCCGGAGTGCATCGGAGCCCTCGAGTTCTACCGCGACATGCTCCGTGACTACTCCGTTCCCGGCGCCCAGGACGTGGACTCCGTCCGTGCCTCCTATTTCGCCGGTGACGCAGCCATGGCCATCTGGTCAACGTTCCTGCTGGACGAGATGGCAGGCCTGCGCGACGACGCCAAGCCCACCTGCGCCGAGTGCGTGGCCGACCCCACGTTCCTGGCCAAGAACACCGGCGTCGTGACCGGCATCCAGGGCCCGGACGGCGACCAGCCCGCGCAGTTCGGTGAGGTGGTCTCCTGGACCATCACCAAGGACTCCGCCACCGACTCCGCCCGTAAGTTCGTGGAGTACTTCATGAGCACCGGCTACGCCGACTGGCTTTCCATCGCCCCGGAAGGCCGCCTGCCCGTCCGCGCCGGCAACGCCGACAACGCCAATGAGTACGCGGACAAGTGGAAGGCCATGCCGGCGGGCGTGGACCGCAAGGAGCCCTTGGGCAACTTCTACTCCGAAGACGTTATCTCCGTCCTGCAGCAGGGCCCGGACGAGCTGAAGCGCTGGGGCATCACCCAGGGCCAGGGCGACCTGGTGGGTGCCGCCCTTGGCGAACTGCCCATCGCAAAGGCCGTCAGCGACGTCACCTCCGGCGGCGTCGACCCCGCAACGGCAGCCAAGCAGGCCGCCGAGGCCCTGAAGTCCATCAAGGATTCGTTGCAGTGAGCCTGAAAAAGGACGTTCCGGCAGGCCCGGCGGCATCAGCCGCCGGCCTGCCGGGGCGCCGCCCCAAGAAATCCCCCATGGCCAGGGAGGAACAGAGGGCCGGCCTTGGCCTGCTTTCACCCACCCTGGTCCTGGTGCTGGTCATGGTGGTCCTGCCCATCCTGTGGACCCTCGTGCTGGCCTTTCAGCGCGTCAGGATCCTCAACATCCGGCAGGCCGGCCTGTTCGGCCCGTACACCATCGCCAACTTTGACAACGTCTTTTCCGGAAGCTTCTTCCAGGCCCTGGGCACCACCCTGGCGTATTCCATCTTCGGCACCACCGGCGCGATCCTCCTGGGCCTGATCGCCTCGCTCGCGCTCCGCAAGCCGTTCAAGGGCCGGACCCTGATCCGCGCGTCAATGCTGCTCCCGTACGTGGCGCCCATTGTCGCCGTCACGTTCACCTGGGCCACTATGCTGGACCCCCAGTTCGGCGTCATCAACTACTGGGGCAAACAGTTGTTCGGCTGGGAGGAATCCATCCCGTTCCTCAGTGAGCGCACCAGGGACGTGAACCTCCTGGGCCTGCAGTTCCAGATCCCCACGGCGCTGGTGGCCGTGATCCTGTTCGAAGCCTGGCGTTCGTTCCCGTTCGCCTTCCTCTTCCTCACCGCACGGCTCCACGCGGTGCCGGACAGCCTGGAGGAAGCCGCACGGGTTGACGGCGCCACCCCCATCCAGCGGTTCTTCTACATCATCCTCCCGCAACTGCTGCCCACCATCGCCATGCTTTCCGTCCTCCGCTTCATCTGGACGTTCAACAGCTTCGACGACATCTACCTCCTCACCGGCGGCGGCGCCGGAACCGAGGTTGTGGCCGTGACGGTCTACAACTTCCTCACCGCCCGCGGCGACATCGGTGCAGCGTCCGCCCAGGCACTGGTGCTGGCCCTGATCCTGGGCCTGTTCGTCGGCATCTACATCAAGTTCTTCACCAGGAAAGAGGAGGTCTCCTGATGGCGGTACCCGTTGAAACCAGGCGGCCCTCCTCCCCGGAACGGCGTGAACCGCGCTCCGGGTGGTCCCGGGACGTCATTGAAACGAAGGTGTTCGGCGTCCTGCGCTGGGTGGTCATTATCGGCCTGCTCCTTGTGACGCTGTTCCCCTTCTACTACATGTTCATCCTGTCCATCCGGCCGCTGGAATCGCTGCTGCGGGACCCGGGGTCGCTGGCCATCCCGTTCGCCGAACTGAACTGGAACGCCTACACGGCCATCATGACCCCGGAAAACCAGGGCGGCCACGGCTTCCTGAAGTTCATGGGCAACAGCGCCCTGGTGGCCCTGGGCACGGTGCTGATCTCGCTGCTGGTCGCCATCCCGGGCTCCTACGCGATCAGCCGGCTGAACTTTTTCGGCCGGCGCCAGGTCAGCGGCCTGTTCCTGGCCGTCTACCTGTTCCCCAGCATCCTGCTGGCCATTCCGTTGTTTACCTTTTTCACCCGGGTGGGCCTGCGCGGCCAGCTGGTAGCTTTGCTGATCGTGTACGTGGCCCAGGTCATCCCGGTCACCATCTACATGCTCCGCAACTACTTCGACACCATCCCCACCAGCCTTGAGGAAGCCGCCGCCCTTGACGGCTGCAGCCGCCTGGGCGTCCTGCGCCGGATCAGCCTGCCACTGGCCATGCCGGCCATCGTCAGCAACGGCCTGTTCGTCTTCATGATCGCGTGGAACGAGTTCCTGTTCGCGCTGCTGTTCCTGGTAAATACGCGGCCCAACTGGACGGTGTCCCTGGGCCTGTCCCAGCTGGCGGGCAGTATTGAGGTGCCCACCACGGTGCTGATGGCCGGCTCGGTGATCCTCACGCTGCCCATCATCGTCATTTTCTTCGCCGCCGAGCGCCTCCTCACCGAGGGTTTGACCGCCGGGGCTGAGAAAGGGTGATGGGGGAGCAGGCACCACGTCCGACGACGACGGCCGCCGCCCCCGCTCAGGGCTTCGGGGAGGTGCCGCCCACCGCGGCCGCGCCTCCTTTGCCTGCCGGCCGGAGCGCCGTCGTCAGGGACCTGCTGGAGGCGCACTGGCGTCCGGAGTACGGCTACTCCGTCCCCAACCCCGGCACCTACCCGCACCTGTGGCTGTGGGACTCCTGCTTCCACGCGATCATCTGGGCCCGGCTCGGAGACGCGCGGGCGCTGCAGGAACTCGACGCCGTCCTGGCGGGGCAACTGGAGAACGGCATGGTGCCGCACATGCGGTACGGCGGCGCGGGCCCGGACACGTGGCTTGGCCCGTTGCCGGGAACCTCCTCGCTGACCCAGCCACCCATGTTCGGGCACGCCATCAGGCTGCTCACGGACGCCGGGATCCACATCCCGGAAACATTGCTGGCCAAGGCGAAGGCCGGGCTGGACTGGCTCTGGGACAACCGGCGCACCACGGACGGGCTCATCTACGTGGTCCACCCGTGGGAGGCCGGCAACGACCATTCGCCCCGCTGGGACGACTGGGGCGCCCCCGGCCGGACCAGGGAGGGCTACAGCAGGCCTGCCCGGACCGCCTGGAACAAGGAACGGATGAACGAGGTGTCCTTTGCTGAGGACGGCTCCGCCGCCTGGTCCACCAGCTTCGTGGCCTGTCCCGCAGCATTTAACGCCTACACCGCCTTCAACATGCGCGAACTCGCCGCCGTGACCGGCGACGCCCAACTGGCCGCGCGCGCCCATGAACTGGCCATGGCCATGGACGAGCACCTCTGGGACGAGAACGAACAGCTCTGGTCCGACCAGGCAGTGATCGGTGGCGGGCCGTCGGTCCGCATCCCGATCAGCGACGGCGTTATGGGCGCGCTGGTCACCGCGGACGCCCGGAAAGCGCGGGCGGCCCTCGCACAGCTGTCCCACCCTGCCCGGTTCGGCGCCCCGTTCGGGCCTGCGAACGTGGCCCGGGAGCACCCGGCCTACGATCCCGACATGTACTGGCGGGGGCCGGCCTGGCCGCCGCTGAACTACCTCTTCCAGCAGGCCTTTCGGGGCCAGGGCATGGAACAGGAAGCGGCAGCGCTCGCCGACCTCACCGCAGCCGGCGCCGAGGCCAGCGGCTGGGCGGAGTACTGGAACCCGAATAACGGGCACGGCCTGGGCGCCGTACCCCAGACGTGGGCGGGGCTTGTCATTGCCATGCAGCAGTAGCCGCGCGGGCGGCGGCCTGCGCCAGGCAGGCGTGGCCGGCGTCGTTCGCGTGGACGGTGTCCTCGTCCAGCATGGACGCGGCATCCCAGCCGTCCGGCTCCGCCACCACCACGCGGGGATAACGGGCCGCCACCGTGCGCAGCTCCCGGTTGTAGATGTCCACGAGATCGTTGGAGCCGCGGTTGTGCGGCGCGTGGAGGCTGAAGTCCAGCAGGTGCGGCTGCGCAACCGCCACCACCAGTGCGTCCGGGGAAGCCTGGGTGAAGGCGTCCAGAATGGTCTGCAGCGACGCGGCGTAGCCGGAGAGGGCCGACGGCGAGTCGCCGCCCAGGCGCAGGTCGTTCAGTCCCGTCATCAGCAGGTAGAGGCTGGCTGCCGGTGGCGGGCCGGCCTGGACCAGGGCGGCCGTTCCTGTGCTGCTGCTGCCGCCCACGCCCCGGTTGTCCAGCTCCAGCCCCAGCAGGTCCGCTGTCCGGGCGGCGAGGCACGCTTCCGGGCCGGAAGCGCCGTCCCCGTCAATCCAGGAATGCCCGTACGAAACCATCCGCCGAACCACGGCGCCGCCTTTCTCCAGTACGCCCCGGGTGGGCGCCCGTGCCACGTTAGCAACAGCAGTACACCGATCGGAAGACCATGAGCCACACTCCTCCCCGCAGCTACGACAAGTTCCCCACTGTCACCATCCCCGGCGACCACCGGGCCTGGACCGGGCGGGAGGCGTGGCTGCAAATTGCCGCGCATGGACCCGCGCGGCGGCCCATCGTGGTTGATACCTACCCCGGCGTGGACCTGGCCGGGCTGGTGGACTTTCTCGGGGAGGTCCTGCCCCAGCACCGCATCCTGGACGTGGAGGACTTTGCGGCCCGGCCCATCGCCGAGATCGATGCCCTGATCGCCGCGAACCTTACGGACGACCGCGTCTTTGGGGTCCTCAGCCACCACACCCTCGCCGACTTCTACGATGCGCAAAGGATGGCGGACCTCGCCGGCCAGGTGTCGGCGTCGGACGCTCCCGTAGTCCTGGTGGGCTGGGGTGCGGCGCTGGTCCCGCTGCCGGTGCGGACGCTGGTTTTGGCGGACATGGCGCGCTGGGAACTGCAGCAGCGGCAGCGCGCGGGTGCGCCGAACTGGCGCTGCCGCAACACGGGCGAGGACAACCTGCGCAAATACAAGCGCAGCTTCTTCGTGGAATGGCGCGTGGCGGACCGGCACAAGCGGGCCCTGTTTCCCGCCGTCGACTACGTCCTGGATACCAACCGCAGCATCCGGGAAGGGGCCGTGATCACGGGGGAGGCGTTCCACCAAGGCATGGCGGCCGCCGCCGCGGCACCGTTCCGGGTGGTGCCGTTCTTTGATCCCGGTGTGTGGGGCGGGCAGTGGATGAAGAAGGTCATCGGCCTGGACAGCGACGCCGACAACTACGCCTGGTGCTTCGACTGCGTCCCGGAGGAGAACAGCATCCTGCTGGACGTCGGCGGGCAGGTGGTGGAATTGCCGTCGGTGGACGTGGTGTTCACCCAGCCCGCGGCACTGCTCGGGCCAAAGACGTACGCGCGGTTTGGCGCGGAATTTCCTATCCGCTTCGACTTCCTGGACACCATGGAGGGCGGCAACCTGTCCCTGCAGGTGCACCCGCTCACCGAGTACATCCAGGACCGTTTCGGGATGCACTACACCCAGGACGAGAGCTACTACCTCCTCGATGCCGGCCCGGACGCGGTGGTGTACCTGGGGCTGAAGAGCGGCACGGACCCGGACTCCATGCTCAAGGACCTGAACAAGGCGTCCGACGGCGGCACGCACTTCCCGGCCGAGGACTACATCAACGCGTTCCCGGCGAAGAAGCACGACCACTTCTCCATCCCCGCCGGCACCGTGCACTGTTCCGGGGCGAACTCGATGGTCCTGGAAATCTCGGCCACCCCGTACATCTTTACGTTCAAGATGTGGGACTGGGACCGGGTGGGCCTGGACGGGCGGCCCCGGCCGATCCACGTGGAGCATGCCAGCCGGAACATCCAGTGGGACCGGGACACCGAATGGGCCCGGGAGCAGCTGGTGGACCAGGTCCAGCAGCTGGCCTCCGGCCCCGGCTGGACGGAGGAACGCACGGGCCTGCACGAACTGGAGTTCATCGAGGTCCGCCGGCACTGGTTCACGGACGCGGTACAGCACTCCACCAATGGCACCGTCAACGTGCTCAACCTCGTGGAGGGGCCCGAGGCCGTGGTGGAAAGCACGGACGGCAGCTTCGAACCGTTCGTCGTGAGCTATGCAGAGACGTTCATCATCCCCGCGTCGGTCGGTGAGTACACCATCCGCCCGCACGGTGCCGGGGTGGGGCAGCAGTTGGCGACCGTGAAGGCGTATGTCCGCGGCACCGAAACGGCGCTGCCGGCCCCGGTGGTTGACTACCGGCGGTCCGTGGCGGCCCGGCCCGCCCAGTAGGCCGCGCCCACCAGGCCGGCGGCTTCCCCGTGGCCGGCCCTGGTGATGGGCAGCCCGGCCAGCGCGGGCGCTGCCTTGGCCAGGCCGGTCCGCAGTGCCGGTTCCACGAGGTCCCACGACCCGGCCATGGAGCCGCCCACGATCAGGATGTCAGCCCCGAACCGTTTCAGGTACGGGGCCAGGGCGTCGCCCAGGGAACCGAAGGAATGCTGCACGACGGCGGCCGCCACAGGGTCGCCCGCCCGTGCTGCTGCGGCGATCTCCCGGACGTCCGGCAGCCCGGGCGACGTGCCGCCGTCGGACGTGCTGCGGGCCGGGCCGGGACCGATAGCCGCCGCGGCCGCGTAGGCCCGGCGGATGGCGCGCCGCGAGACGGTATCCTCCAGCGGCTTGCCCTGGAATTCGATGAGGTAGCAGCTGCCGTCCGGCGGGACGTCGGCGCCGCTTTTGACCGGCAGTCCGTCCGCCAGGAACACCGACCCGACGCCCGTGCCCAGGGTGATGCACACGCAGCGGCGGCTCGCCCCGGCGGTGCCGAGCGCGAACTCGCCCAGGCCGAAAGCGTCCGCGTCATTGAGGAACGTGATGCTGGCGGCGGCGTCCCCCAGCCGGTCAGCCAGGCCGGCGCCGACGTCCACCCCGTTCAGGGAGTCGAACTTGCCCACGCCCTCATAGCGGGCGATGCCGTGCCGGTAGTCGAAGGGCCCGGGGACGGCAGCGCCCCAGCGGCCGGTGTGCTCCCTGCCCGTCCGTGCGGTGGCCTCCCCGGCGGCCCGGGCGAGCTCATCCAGCAGCCGGCTGGCCGGGGCATGGGCGTCAAGATCCCGGCGGACAATGCTGTCCGGCAGGATCCGCCAGCTCCCTGGGCCCGGAATTCCGGTCCCGTGGCCCCCCTCCACCAGGGCTGCGGTGACATGCGTACCGCCCACTTCAAGGACAGGTGTTGGTGCGTCTGGAAGCATGTGATGAACATACTGCAGATTCTGCATAACTTCTATACACAAGTTGGCTAGCGACTATGCTAATGTCGTTTGCATCACATACTTACCGGCACTTCCCACACTTAAGGAACAACCGCAAAGTGTCCCGCTTCCTGCGCATCGCCGCTCCCCGCAGCGTCGAAATCATTGACCATCCCGCTGACCCGCTGGAGCCGGGCCAGGCCCGCGTCCGGACCATCTACTCCGGCATCTCTGCCGGAACGGAACTGACGGCCTACCGTGGCACCAACCCGTACTTGACCTCTGTGTGGGACCCCACCTCGCGGCTGTTCCAGCCAGGCCACGAATCCCTCGGCTACCCGCTGGACGGGTGGGGGTATTCGGAAGTGGGCGAGGTGGTGGAGATCGCCCCGCCCGCAGGCCAGCCAGCGGGGTCCGCGGAATCAGACCCCGCCGTGCAGCCGGGCGACATTGTCTGGGGCATCTGGGGCCACCGGGACGAGGGCATCCTCGCTGCGGAATCCCTGCGCGGCCACGTGCTCCCGCCTGGCATGGACCCCATGGCCGGGGCTTTTGTCCGGGTCGGGGCCATTGCGCTCAGTGCGGTGCTGGCCGCAGACCTCGGCCCCGGATCCACTGTGGCGATCTTCGGCCAAGGTGTCATCGGACTGCTGGCCACCCGCTTCGCCGTGCTGAACGGCGCCACGGTCATTGTGGTGGACGGTCTTGAAGCCCGGCGCGCCAAGGCCCTCGAATGGGGCGCATCGCACGCACTGCACCCGTCCCCGCAACTGGCCGACACCATCCGGCGGATCACCAGCGGCGCGGGCGTCGACGTTGCCATCGAACTCAGCGGCAACTACCGGGCACTGCACGAGGCCACCCGCGCCGTCGGAGCGGACGGCACCGTCATCGCCGCCGGCTTTTACCAGGGCGAGGCCGCCGGCGTCCGCTTCGGCGAGGAGTTCCACCACAACCGCGTCCAGCTCCTGGCCTCGCAAATCGGGTCCGTTCCCAACCGGCTCCGTTCACGATGGACCGTGCCCCGGCTTCAGCAGACAGTGGTGGACCACCTGGCCAGCGGGCTGGTGGACGCCCCTTCCCTCGTCACCCACACCTTCCCCTTGGAGGATTCCGCCAAGGCCTACGAACTCCTGGACACGGACCCGGCGTCCGCGCTCCAGGTTGTATTGGAGTTTTCATGACCCTCATCACGGTGCAGGAACAGCACCTTCCCGGCGGCAGCCTGGAGGAGAAATTCGAACACGCGCTCGCCTGGGGCTTCGACGGCATCGAGCTGCGCTCCGCCGGGAACCTTCAGTTCGAGGCACGCCTGCCCGAACTGAAACGGGCCCGCAAGGCCGGGGTGGTGATGCCCACCGCCTGCGTGGAGATGTCCCACTTCGTTGGGGCCTTCGACGACGAACTCAGGCAGGATGCCGTCGTACAGCTCAAATCCCAGCTCAGTGTGATGGCTGAGATCGGCGGCCGCGGCGTGATGACGCCCGCCTCGTACGGCATGTTCTCGAAGCGGCTGCCTCCGTTCGTGCCGCCGCGCTCCGAAGAGGAAGACACCGCCGTGCTGGTGGAGGCCTTCACGGCCCTCGGCGAACACGCGGCCAGCGAGGGTGTGGAGATCTACCTGGAACCGCTGAACCGGTACGAGGACCACATGGTCAACCGGCTCGCGGACGGCGTGCGGCTGCTGAAGTATGTAGGCCTGGACACTGTCCGCCTGGCGCCGGACACCTACCACATGAACATCGAGGAAAGTGATCCGGCCGCCGCGCTGCAGGATGCTGCCGACTACATCGGCCACGTACAGGCGAGCGACTCGAACCGCCTGGAGCCGGGGGCCGGCCACATCGACTGGGCCCTGTTCGGCGCCACCCTGCGCTCCATCGGCTACCAGGGCACCGTTGCCTTGGAATCGCGGCTGTCCGGCCCCGCCGACGAGGTCCTGCCACGCGTGCCCTCCCTGCTGGGGCGGTACCTGTGACTGGCGCGGACTCCAACCTCAGCCCGGCAGTCAAGTCCATCGCCGCCCGTTCCATCGCTGCGCGCTCCACCGCCGTTTTGGAGGCGAACTGGCGCAGCACCCACACCGTCCCCGCGGCGGGACTCTACCCGCACCAGTGGAGCTGGGACTCGTCCTTCATCGCTGTGGGTCTGAGCCGGGTCTCGCCCCGGCGGGCCGGCCAGGAGATGGACGCCCTGTTTGCCGGGCAATGGGATGACGGCCGGCTGCCGCAGATCGTCTTCGACCCCCACCGCGACCAGGATTATGCCCCCGGCGCCTCGTTCTGGCAGTCCCGGTCCATCCCCGGAGCCCCGCGGCGCGTGGACACTGCAGGCCTGGTCCAGCCGCCCAACCACGCCTGGGCCGTGTGGAAAATCCACCAGGCAGACCCGGCAGAATCCCGCCGCCGGTCCTTCCTGGAACGGAACTATCCCAAGCTCGTGCACTGGCACCACTACCTCACCGGCCGGCGGGACCGCGGCGGCTCCGGACTGGCCTGCATCGTGCACCCCTGGGAGTCCGGCACCGACAACTCACCGCTGTGGGACACGGTGATGACCCGGATCTCCGATGACTGCAAAACAGCGCTGGAGCGGCCCGACCTGCTGCATGCCGACCCGGGGGAGCGCCCCAGCCAGAAGGAGTACGGGAAGTACTTCTGGATGGCCGAACGCTACCGCGACCACAACTGCGACGACGCGGACCCGGACTACCCGTTCCTGATGGAGGACCCCCTCTTCAACACGCTCCTGGCCTTCTCCGAGCTGGCGCTGGCGGACATCGCCACGGAACTCGGCCTGCCCGCCGAAATCCACGCAGAACGTGCCCGCCGGATCACCGCAGCGATGGAAGGACTCTTTGTCCCGGAACTGGGCTGCTACTCCGCACGGGACGCCACCGACGGCAGCGTGGTTGCCCGGGCCACCATCAACGGATTGGTGCCGTTGCTCCTGCCCGGCCAGCCCCATGCCGAAGCACTTCTGGAAACCCTGAAAGGCCCGCGGTTCCTCGGCAACGGCGCCTTGCTGGTACCCAGCTATGACGCGACCGCCGAGGACCACAACCCCGCGCTCTACTGGCGCGGCCCGGCCTGGTTCAACATGTCCTGGCTGGTGGCCGAAGCCCTTGAGCAGCACGGTGACACCGAAAGGGCGGCCTACCTGCGCCGCAACATCGGCCGGCTGGCCGCAGAGCATGACTTCCCCGAATACGTGAACCCCTGGACCGGTGAGGCGCACGGCACCCGCAGCTTCAGCTGGACCGCAGCCCTCGCCCTCGAAACCACCTACCACCGGAGCACCCCATGACCGCCGTCGCACCGCCATCCGCAGTCTCCGTCCTGGTGGCCCACGGAGCCATGATGCGCGGCTCCGCTGACGGGAGCGTGGGCCGCGCCGACGCGCCGGCGCTGGGAACGGAGGGCCTGTATGTGGCGGACACCCGGCTGCTGTCGCGCTGGATCCTGGAAATCGACGAGTCCACCTTCTGGGATGTCGGCAGCGTCCGTGAACCGGACCGCCGCGACATCGCCCTGAGCCCGGCCGGGCGGCGGAACCAGACCCACGACCTCTTTGTGGTCCGCACCCAGCAACTGGACGCACCAGGGCTCACCGAAACCCTGACCATCCGGAACCTCAGCCGGGAGGCCGCGAACGCCCGCCTGGTCCTGCGCGCCGGCACCGATTTCGCGGACCAGTTCACGGTCCGGACCGACGGCAGGACCTTTGACCTGAGTGCCGCGGCCAGCAGCCTCACCGTGCTCGACGACGGCTCCCTCACCTTCGACTACACGCACACCTTCGGGGGCCGCACTTTCGAAGCGGGGGTGCGGGTGACCGCAAGCCTCACTCCCGCGGTCCGCCGCGAGCCGGTGGCCGGCCGTTTCGTCGGGGCTGTCCTGTCCTGGGACCTGCCCCTTGCGGCCGGCGAAACAAAGACCTTGACGATCGCTGCGCTCGCCACCAGCACCGGCGCCCCGGCCGCAGCCCCGGCACCAAAACCGGGCGCCGCCGTCGTGCCTGTGCCTGCAGGGGACAGCGACCCGCTGCGGAACCGCAGCCTGCGGGACCTCGACTCCTTGATGATGCCCTGCCCGGTGCAGCCGGACCTGACCATCCCCGCCGCCGGGCTGCCGTGGTTCCTGACGCTCTTCGGCCGTGATTCGTTGCTGGCGTCCCTGCTGGCGCGGCAGGAGCGGCCGGAGCTGCTTGGCGATGTGCTTCGTGCGCTCGCCGCGACGCAGGGCACGGTGGACGATCCGGCGCGGGTGGAGCAGCCGGGAAAGATGGTCCATGAGGTCCGGGTCAGCGAGCTGGCCCAGCTGGGTGCCGTCCCCTACGGCCGCTACTACGGCACCGTGGACTCCACGCCGCTGTTCCTGATGGCTTTGGGCCAGGTGGATGATCCGGAACTGCTCCGCGAGATGGAACAGCCCGCGCGGGCCGCGGTGGACTGGATGCTCGGCGACGGCGGACTGTCCGGCACCGGGTTCCTCCGCTACACCCCGGACCCCGGCGGACTGCTGCACCAGGGCTGGAAGGACTCGCACGATGCCGTCGCGGGCGCCGACGGCCGGGAACCGCACGGTGCCATTGCCCTGGCCGAGGTGCAGGGCTACGCCTGGCGGGGCCTGCAGGAGTGCGCCCGGCTGGCCGCCGATGTGTGGGGCGACCCGGCCTGGGCCGAAGCGCTGGTTGCCCTGGCGGATGAGCTGCGGGTCAGGTTCCGGGTGGCCTTCTGGATGCAGGACCACGACTTTCCCGCCCTGGCCGTCGACGGCGAGGGCCGGCAGGTCGATGCGCTCGCCTCGAACGCCGGGCACCTGCTGTGGGCCGGCATCCTGTACCCGGAGGACGCCCGGGCCGTGGTGCTGCGGCTGCTCCGGGACGACTTCTTCACCGGCTGGGGGATCCGCACCCTCGCAGAGGGCCAGCACTACTACCACCCGCTGTCCTACCACAACGGATCCGTGTGGCCGCACGACACCATGCTCGCGGCAGAGGGCATGGCCGCCTACGGATTCCGGGACCAGGCGGCCAAGGTGGCGCGCGGTATGCGGGAGGCTGCCGCCTACTTTGGCAACACCCTCCCGGAGCTGTTCGGCGGGTTCTCCCGTACCGACTTCCCCGCCCCGGTGCGCTACCACCACGCAGGGTCGCCGCAGGCGTGGGCGGCAGCTGCGGGGCTGGCCGCCAGCCGGCTCGCCGGTGACACTGCCGGCGCCCCAGACCGCGGCGGTTCCGGGTCCGTTGCCGGGACCGCCGCACCTGCCCCGGTTGCCGACCCGGGTGCCGCTTCCGTTGGTGCGGTTCATGGCTAAGGTGCCGGGCCGGCGTCGTACTCCCGACGCGCCGGCCACCCGCCCGCCCCGCGGGGACCGGGAACGCTGCCCGGGGATGGTCGAGGTGCGGGTAGGGGACGTCCGTGACGCTCCGCGTGCCCTGGCCGAAGCCATCCGCACGGTGGGGGAGGCCGCGGACCGCTACGGCACCGGCATCCTGGTCACGGACGTTGGCGAGGGAACGTATGTGGTGCGCGCACATCCGGCGGTGCCGCACGGGCTGGTCCGGGAGCAGGGCGGGAATTAGCAGGGGGCCCTGCGCGGTTAGGCTGTAGAGGACCACCTGCGCAACAAGGCCACCACCGCAATAAGGCCACCACCGCATCGAAGGAGATTCCCTTGAGTGAGATCACCGTCCGCCACAACGCCGAACGGGAGCGCTTCGAACTCCTCGACTCGGGCCGGGTTATCGGCAAGGCCGCGTACAAGGCGTACGACGGCGGCGGCGCACCGCAGCGGATTTTCTACCACACGGTGGTCAACGAGGAATACGGCGGGCAGGGCCTGGCCGGCCGGCTCGCCACCGTGGCACTTGATGAGACGGTGGACGCCGGGGTGGCGATTGTGCCGGTCTGCCCGTACATCAAGAAGTTCCTCGCCAAGCACCCCGGGTACGCCGAAAACACCGCCGCCGTGAAGCCCGCGCACCTGGAATTCCTGGACGCCGCGCTCGCCGCCCGCGCCCGCGCATAGAGATCCCCGAGCGCCCGCGGTGACACACCCGGGCGCCATTCAGGGAGCTCCCAACCTTCGGTGATCTAATCGGCATCACATCGGCCGCACGCTGGGGCGGGCCGATGCTGCCAATGGTTGTTGAGATGTGAACGGAGCCCGAATGCCGGTGCACCCAGTGGAGCCGCGGGAAGAACAGCGGGAAACCCGACAGGTCCCTCCCGCCGGGCACGCCCGGCGCAGGCTGGCCCTGCTGGCTGTCACCGTTGCCCTGGTCCTGGTGGCCACGGTGGTCCTCGCGGCGGTCCGCTCACAGCCCGCCGCCGTCACCGAACTGCCGCGGCCCACCGTGGCGGCAGCGCCGGTCGCCGAGGCCCCGGACTCGCTCGAGGACACGATCGGATCAATCCTGGACGACGCCGGGGACTACCGCATCGGGGTGGCCCTCGCCGACGTGTCCGGCGACGCCGCAAAAACATTCGGGGACACGGACGTTTTCACCGCTGCCAGCACCGCCAAGATCATCACCGCGGCCGCGTACTACCACCTCGTGGAGACCGGGGAGGCCAGCCTCGATGACCCCATGGGCGACTATGACGCCGCTTTCCAGATGGAAGCCATGGTCAACCAGAGCAACAACGATTCCTGGCTGCTGCTCATGGACGCCATCGGCTACCCCCGGCTTATCGACTACGCCGCGTCGATCGGCATTTCCTACGATCCGGAAGAGAACCTGCTGGCTCCGGCCGACATGGCATTGGTCCTCAAACAGCTATACGCCGGGAACCTCCTCAACCAGGAGCACACCGCCGAACTGCTGGGCTACATGCAGGACACGAACAACGACGACCTGATCCCCGCAGGGTCCCGGGCCGGTGTGGATGTGCACCACAAGTACGGCGAGATCGGCGGGGAACTCCACGACGCCGGACTCCTGACCTACCGGGGGTCCACGTTCGCACTGGTCATCTACACCGAGAATCCCGACGGCAACGAAGGGGAGGACCAGGCCGGGCTGATCAGGGAACTCACCGGTGCCATCGAGGACGAACTGTTCACCCTGACCCGCGCCGGGAAGTAGCAGCGGCGGCCAAGTCCGCCCGGGAACCAGCCGCGCCGGGTCACAAAGATCGCCTCCGGGCAGCGCCGTGCACCAGACTGTTACCGTGAGCAACAACCCCCGGACTGCCCTGGCCGTCGCAGGCCTCAGCCTGGGCACGGCGCTGAACCCCCTGAACTCCTCCATGATCGCCGTCGCCCTGGTGGTGCTGCGCGCCGACTTCGGGCTCGACGTCGCGGCCGTCACCTGGGTGGTGACGTCCTTCTACCTCGCCTCCGCCGCCGGCCAGCCGGTAATGGGGAGGCTGGCGGACCGGTTCGGGCCGCGCCGGATGTTTATGCTCGGCATGGCCCTGGTGGCCGCCACCTGCGCACTTGCACCGTTCGCCCCGAACTTCGCGCTGCTCTGCGTCGCCCGGGCCGTCATGGCACTCGGCACCGCCACGGCATATCCCAGCGCCGTGGTGATGGTGGGTGCCATCGCGCACCGAGCCGGTGTGGAGGCAGCCCGCCCGCTCGGCAGGCTCCAGATGGCGAACACGTCCGCCGCCGCCGTCGGGCCTGTGATTGGCGGTCTGCTGGTGGGCCTGGTGGGCTGGGAGGCGCTGTTCCTCATCAACGTGCCGCTGGCGCTGGCCGCGCTGCTGATAGTGCGGCAGGCGGCGCCGCCGGACGAGGTGCGCGAGCGGGGGAGCGTGGCCCGGCTGCTGCGCGACTCGGACATCCCCGGCATCGTCGCGTTCGTGGCCGCGCTGCTGCTGGTGATGATGGCCGCGCTGAACGTCGCGCCCGGTTACCGCTGGTTGATGCTGGCCGCCGGAACGGCGATCGCGGCCCTGTTCGCGTGGCGCGAGCTGCGGTTCAACCGGCCGTTCCTGGACCTGCGGCTCCTCGGCCGCAACCGGCCGCTGCTGCTGGTGTACCTCGCGTTCGCGGTGTTCAGCAGCGTCTACTACTTCGTGTTCTTTGGGCTGCCGCAGCTGCTGCAGGAGGCCGGCGGCTACGACCCCGGCGTCGTCGGCCTGCTGATGCTGCCGCTCGCCGCCATGTCGGTGGCCGCAACCCCCTGGGCAGTCAGGGCGATGGGAAGGTTCGGCGTGCGGCGCGTGCTGCTCGCCGGCGTCGTGCTCCTCACCATGGTGGCCGCCCTCATGTGGCTGCTGACCGGGACCCTGGCCGTCCCGCTGGTGGTGGTGATGACCGCGCTGATGGGTGTGCCGTACGGGACGGTGGGCATCGCCACGAACCAGGGCATGTTCGTCTCCACCCGGCCGCAGGAGCGGGGCGTCGCGGCCGGGATCTACCAGACCTGCCGGTATGTCGGGGCGATTACCGCCACCGTGATGATCGGCGTTTTCGCGGCGGCCGGCGTGGACCAGGGGAGCTGGGCCCGGATGGTCCTGGCCATGCTGGCGCTGTGCCTGGTGACTTTCGGCGTCAGCCTGCTGTGGCGGCAGCGCCCGGCCTGATCCCTGCCCGGCCCGCCCGACCGGGACCTAGGTGTACATCAGGGAACCGGGGGTGGTGAGCTTCTCACCGGTCTCCAGCCAGGTCTTCAGGCCGGACAGGATCATCGGCCAGCCGCCGTAGAGCTGGTCGTTGGCGCCTTCCCGGAGGTCGCTGTGCGTGACGGTGAGGTGGCAGGAATCCCCCACGGGTTCGATCTCCCAGGTGACGGTGGAGGTGCCCTCGGCTTTGACGTCCTCGCCCCACAGCGCACGCATGGTCTGGACGAGCCGGCGGGGCCGGTCGATCTCGAGGATTTCGCCTTCCGCCAGCGGTTCGCCGGCCTTCACGTTGTTCATCACGACCCGCCCGCCCGGGGTCCACTCGGCCTCGAAGGTGTTGCCGAACTGGTATTTGCTGCGGATGCCGCTGTCCGTGATGGCCTCCCACAACCGCTCCGGTGTGGTCTTGATGTAGATCTCGAAGATTTTCTCCATGGGACTTTCCAATCTGGATTTGAGGTCGCTGAGGGCAGCGGCCCATGGTTCTGCGTATCTGCTCACCCAGCGGTCATGGACCAGCCGGATGGGTACAGGGTTCAGGAAGTGCAGCTTTTCCCGTCCCCGGCGGCGGGCCACCACCAGCCCCGCGTCCTCAAGGATGCGGAGGTGCTTGGCGATCCCGAACCGGGTCATATCGAACCGTGATTCAAGAGCACTCAGGGTCTGGCCGTCCTCGCGGAACAGCTCGTCCAGCAGGTCGCGGCGGGTGGGGTCGGCGAGTGCCTTGAACACCTCGTCCATGCCTTCAATGATATGTGACCGTATGGTCACATATCAAGGGTTCAGTTCCTCGAAGCGAGGTTCCGGTCGCGGTCCTCGAACACCTCATCGCCCGGCCCGGTGAAGGCTCGCGACCGCTCCACGGCCTCGATGGAGCCGGTGAACAGCTGCGACTCGTGCGGGTCCGCGGGAAGCCTGGTCCCGGCGGCAGCGGGCGAACTCAACCCCCGCAGCGGTGCCGGCCGCTGGCTGGTGCTGCCGGCGTCGGCGGCTGCCCGTTCCCAGCGCTGGTGCGGCAGTGCCTGCGGGTGTCCCTGCTGCAGGAAGGTGACCATGGTTTCGCGGACCAGGCAGCGCAGGTCGAAGAGGGCCGCGCTGTCGGCGGCGCTGACCAGGATGCGGACGCGGACAAAACCTCCGGTGGCGTCGGTGACCTGCAGGACGCCCACCCGCTCGTCCCACAGTTCGGTGCCGGCCAGGACGCGGCGCAGCTCGGCGCGCATGTCCTCCACGGGGGCACGCCAGTCGAGATCGAACTCCACGGTGCCCATCACTTCCGACTGGCGGCGCGTCCAGTTCTCGAACGGGGTGGTGGTGAAGTAGGTGGACGGCAGGATGAGGCGCCGGTCGTCCCAGATGTGGACCACCACGTACGTCAACGTGATCTCTTCGATCCGTCCCCATTCCTTCTGCACCACCACCACGTCGTCCACCCGGATGGCGTCCGTGAACGCGAGCTGCATGCCGGCGAAGACGTTGACCAGTGAGGTCTGCGCGGCCAGGCCGGCCACGATCGAGATCACGCCCGCGGAGGCGAGCAGACCCGCGCCCAGCGCCTGGATGGCAGGAAAGGTCAGCATCACGGATCCGACGGCGAGCACCGCCACCAAGGCCACGGCGATGCGCCGCGCCAGGATCATCTGGGTCCGCAGCCGCCGGGCACGCCGGTTGTCCGCCACGTCCACGCTGTGCCGGGTGAGGACCACGGCCTCGATGATCAGCAGGATGGCGATCACCAGCCAGGCGAGCGATCCGATGAGGGCGATCAGCAGGAAATGGTCGACGACGGCGTGCCAGCTTTCGGCCCCGGCCGTGAGTCCCAGCGCGGCGCGGACGCCCACCAGGCACAGTGCCAAACGCAGCGGCTTCCGGGCGACGCGCGAGGTTGCGTGCAGCTCGGGACGCCTGCGGTTGAGCCGGAGGACGATTTTGCGGAGCAGCCACGACAGCACCAGGCCGGCGGCCACTGCCAGTGTTACAGCGAGGAAGGGCATGGCGGGATGAAGTAGGTCTTGCATCCTTTAACGACTATCAAGCGGTGCCCTGGCGTCCGAAATCGCCCCGGGCCATGGCGTGTCAGGTGCTCCCTACGTGGCTGCCTGCGGCTGGCGCGGCACGATGTTGTGGTTCCGGCTGAAAAGGTTGGTGGGGTCGTAACGCTGCTTGAGTTCGATGAGTCTTTCGTACTTGTCCTGTCCGTAGGTCCGGCGGGCAGCCTCCGGATCCGGCCGTGCTTCACTGCCGAGGAAGTTCAGGTACTCGCCTTCGTCAGCGAACGGCTGCATCCGTGCGTGCGCGTCCCGGGCGAAAGCGGTCAGGCGCGCGTCGTCGTCGGCCGCGGCCCAGAAGCCGTACACGTTCATGAGGAACCGCGAGGACCGGCTGGGGTAGGCGGTAGCTTCTTCCGGAACCCTGCCGAAAGCTCCACCCATCAGATGGATGTCGATCCCCGTGCCCTGCCAGTTCACCTCCGAGGCGAAGCCTGTCACCACATCGATGACCTCCTGGTCCAGGCGGGAGAAGGAGACGTTCTTCCAGTAGCCCCGTGACCCCGTGGGGAACAGGCTGTCCATCGCGCTCTGCCACTCCAGCCAGGACGTGGAACCCAATTCCTCCTCATCCGGCGGGGCGATTTTGCGCAGCCGATCGATCAGCTCCAGGCCTGGCTGGTGGTCCGCGCCGGCCCAGGCGCAGCCGATGATCATCCAGGTGTCATCACCCATGTCAAACTCCGGGGGCAGGACCACGAAAGTGATGATCGGGTTCATCTCGTCGGGCAGGTCACGGGTCCACGTCTCGAAGCCGGCCAAAGCCGTCTTCCATTGCCCCGGGGCGTAGAACAGGTTGGCACCCAGCACGGGGTACGGCAGCTGGCGGGCCCGGAACGTGAAACCGGAGACCACGCCAAAGTTCCCGCCGCCGCCCCGCAGGCCCCAGAACAGGTCCGGGTTCTCGTGCTCGCTGGCGCGCAGGTGCTCACCGGCCGCCGTGACTACGTGGGCGGAGATCAGGTTGTCCAGTGCCAGGCCGTTGCTCCGGGTCAGCCAGCCCACACCGCCGCCCAGCGTCAGGCCAGCAACGCCCGTAGCGCTGATGACGCCGATGGGTACGGCCAAGCCGTGTTCCGCGGTAGCCCGGTCCACGTCCGCAAGTGTTGCCCCCGGTTCCACGCTGACCAGGCGGGTGACGGGATCCACGGCGACATCGCGCAGCTGGCTCAGGTCGAGGACCAGGCCGCCTTCCACGCTGCCGTGTCCGGCAACGTTGTGTCCGCCGCCCCTGACGGCCAACACCAGGCCGGTGTCCCGGGCTGCTGCGAGCACGGGACCGATGTCGGCGACTGAACCCGCCCGGACAACGGCTCTGGGGCGCAGGTCATGCATGCCATTCCAGATCCTGCGGGCGTCCTCGTAACCGGAATCATGTGGTTCCAGCAGGGTTCCGGTGATCCGGTGCCGCAGGTCTTCCAGTTCCCTGGCTGTCTGGGCTTCCCGCTGGTCCCGCTCGGTTGTGTCCATGATCCGACTCCGCTGGATAAGGGCTGGATCCTCGCAGTTCCAGCCCGTGTTTTAGCTTGAAGAGCGCGCTGGAAACCGGCGCGTGCAGTGGCGGCAGTCCTAGTATCCGGCTGCATGCTACCCCGGTCAATGATGGTGTCCCCCTAAAAGGAGATACGGGTACCCCTTATGTCCGCCCTGCATCTACACGGCTAAACGAGTGTTGACTCCGCGGGGGCGCTGAGTATGCTCTGCGGTGCAGGGGGATCCTGAGGTAGTTGTTGTTTCGGCGCTGCGTTTGGGCTTGGTTGCGGGGGGCAGAATCCGGTCGCTGAACGCCGTACCGCCGTTGACTGCTCACGGCATTCCTGGGGCGCCTTCCGGGTGTCCCGCTGGTTCTGCCGGCAGCCCGGGTGGCTGCCGTTCCCCTTGGAGGACACCATGCGCTTAACTGCGATCCGTCGTTTCACCCCTGCCACCCTCCTTGCAGCAGCCATCCTGGCCGTGCCAACGGCGGCCACGGCTGTGCCCCCCACAGTGGATCCGCCACTGGAGGATTTTGTCTTCGAGGTTCCGGAAGGGCAAGGCTGCGCTGAATTCCCCCTCGGTATCGAGGCAACGGGCTCCCAATCGCCAATCAGGACCTTTTACGACCGTAGCGGCGAGGTTTCTCGCGTCCTCATCGCCGGCCAGGGTTACGCCCTGACCTTCTCGAACCCGGAGAATGACAAGGAGCTGGTCCTCAAACCCACAGGTTTTTCGCGGACAACCGTCACACGCGAGGACGGCAGGCAGGATGTTGTTGATCGCGGTGCTTTTGCCATCATCCTCTTTCCTACGGACACGCCCGCGGGACCGGCAGCGACCCTCTACCAAGGGCGGGCTGTCTACACACTGAGCGCTGATGGCTCCAACACATTGGAATCGCTGACTGCATCGGGACGCACCACCGATATTTGTGCCGCTCTGAGCTGAGCCTGAACGCGCCGCCGATGCCGGCCCTCGATGCCTGCTTCATCGTCCCCACGACGGCGGTTCTGCTGGGTGCTGAGGGTTGGCCACGTCTTCCCGGCCCGCCGCGGTACTGCCGTTCCCGGCGGAGTCATCGACGTTAACGTCCTTCCCGGCACCATCCCCGTCGTCCGCCCGCGGCGGCTGTGCCGGAGGCGGGCCGGCCGGCGGGGCGGCCGGGGGTTCAGGTGCGTTTCCGCCGTCCCCGGGGACAACTGCGGATCTGTCTCCCCCGGCATCGGAGGCCCTGGCGGTTGGGGGAGGCGGGGGTGCGGAAACGTCAGGCACGGATGCACCGGGCACGGGGTCAGCCGGAAGCGCGGTCGCTGGTATGCCGGCGGGCAGCGGCGCGGTCCCGGTTGCAACAGTGCTGGAGGCCGGCGGTTCCGCCATGTCCGGAGAGGGCACGACGGCGGCGGGCCCAACGGGTGCCGTCGCAGGCTCCGATGGTGCCTGCGGAGCCGGTGCAGGATGGGTGAATGACCGGACGATGGTGCTGATGGTTGCCTCAGCGCCCCTGCGGATCGTGTCGTTCCCCGCCGCGGCGCCTCCGGCCACACCCAGCGAAGCGGCGACGGCAAGGGTGGTGAACGCTATGCGGTGCCTTTTTCGCCGCCTGTCGGACTCTCCCGCAAGCGGAACCACGCCGCTTGCCTCAGCATGTTCCAGCAGTCGGGCCAGTTCGGCGGAGGGTGGCGGAACGTGGCAGTTCCGCAGGCCGCGCAATTGCAGCAATACCTGCCGCAGCCGCTCGTCAGCCGGGAAGCCGCTTTCGGCGAGCAGTGCGTCCACGCAACGTTCGTCGTCGGACGGCTCCGGCCAAGTACCTTTGCGGTCGCTGGTCACGATGCACCTTCCTTCCAGGCGGGACGCAGTTTGCGGAGCCGGCACAAGGCCCGCCGCTGCAGCTGTTTGATGGCGCCCGGGCTTTTGCCCATGATTTCCGAGGTAGCTTCCAGGGACAGGTCGGCAACGATCCGCAGGGCCAGTACCTCCTGCTGGTCGTGCTGCAGCGTCCCGAGCAGTGTCTTCACGTCCTCAGTGCTCTCCGCCGTCAGCAGCACTTCTTCGGCCGACTCGCAGCATCTCGGATCTGCTTCCGGAATGTAGCCGACGGTGGCCGGAGCTTTCACCCGGCGCCGGTGCTCGTCCACGTAGCGGGCGTGCGCAATGGAGAACACCAGGGACTTGATGCCCCTGGCCCCGCCCTGGACAGCTCGAAGCTGGGGGTATAGGGCCAGGAAGACGTCCTGCGTCATGGCCTCCGGATCTTCCACGTCGCGTGCCCGGAGGTAACCCAGGACAGCTGGCGCGAGTTCGCGGTAGACAGCACAAAAGGCGCCCTCATCGGCCCGGCCGGGCCCGACGTGATCGTCCTTGACTTCCTGCATCCGTCCCCCTGCAGCAGCTGCCGTGGCTGCACCTGCCGATGGTGCCGTGCCGGGAGGTCGCCGCCCCGGCACGGCCGCCGTTACCTGCTGAGTGCCTACCGCTGTCCGCGGCCGGGCTGGCCGGCGGACTGCTTGCCGGCATTGTCAGACTGCGGACCGTTGGGCGCGCCCTGGCCGGCTACCTGGCCATCGCGTTCCTCGCCCTGCTGTCCGGTTGGCGTCTCCTCCTCAGGTGCCTCCTCATCCGGTGCCTCGGTGTCGTCGGCGTCATCCTCCGGAGCCGGGACGGTTGCGCAGTAGTCCTCGATGCCGCTCTCACCGCCGGCTGCCTCGGCCAGGGCCGCAAAGGCCGTGGACGTTTCGTTCAGGCCGCCATGGGCGTAGGCGTTGCACAAGCCCACAGCTGCCGGTCCCGTGGCGTCAGGTCCCACGGGAACCGACGCCGGTGAGGTGGGGTCCCCGGTTTCCGTCGGCGTCGGTTCGGGTGTGGCGGTTTCGGTATCGGTCGGAGTCGGCTCCGGGGACTCGGTTTCGGTCTCCGTGGGAGTGGGCTCCGGTGATTCCGTTTCGGTTTCGGTTGGAGTCGGCTCCGGTGACGGCGACTCCGTTTCGGTGGCCGTCGGGCTCGCGGACGGCTCGTTTTCCGCGACGAACGCTGCCGGGCCGCCCGGCGACGAAACCGCGATGGCCCCCGTTCCGCCCACCGCCAAAGCTCCTGCGGCGAGCGCGGTTACGGCCAGCTTCCTGCCGGACAGAGTGAAAAGGGACATGAGATCCTCCGTTGACGAATTTTATGGATTGCAATCAACTGCGGTTTTCTCTCCGCACCTATTGAATCGAAAATCCGGTCACGCAGGTTACGGGTTAAGGGAAACTTTTTGACTTTTTTGTCATATTGCCGGGTCGTCCAGCTGGGCGCCGTCCCGTCCTGTTGTCTCAACGGCCACCGGGCGGGGCTCCAGCCAAACCTGCTCGCGCGGTCCGGGCGGGTACGCGTGCCGCTTGCCTGCAAGGGTGATCACCAGCGCCGCGGCCACCGGAAGCGCCGCGGCCACGGGAACCAGCAGCGGGCCGCCGACCACCAGGGCGCCGGAGCCGTACAGCGCCCCGACCGTGATGCCGAGCTGGATGGTGAGCACCGTGAGCCCGTTGGCGGCTTCCTTGTATTCGCCGCCTGCGCGGAGGATAGCGGACTGGTTGTAGATGCCGATGGCACCCAGGCCGGCGCCCCAGACGGTCATCAGCACCAGGGCCAGGACGAGGTTGCCCACCACCAGGGGCAGCAGGGCCATCGACGCGGCGATTGCCGCCGTCGTGATCAGCAGCGAACGCCGGGGATGCGAATCAACGGTGAGGCCTGCCACCCAGATGCCCAGGAGGCCGGAGGCGCCGAGCACCGTGAGGGAGAGGCTGATGGCGTAGTCGGGCAGGGAGGCTTCGCGGATGAAGGGGGCGATGTAGGTGAACAGGGCGAAGTGCGCCAGGACAAGCAGCGGCCATGCGGTGGCCACGGCCTTGACTCCCGGTTCGGCCACGGCACGCCGGAGTGACGGGCGGGCGGCGTCGGAGATGCGCTGCACCCGGGGGAGCAGGAAGAAGGCCAGTACTGTCAGGACCAGGCCGAACCCGGCGAGGACCAGGAACGCTGCCCGCCAGCCGAGGATGCCGCCCAGCGCAGTGCCCACCGGTGCGCCGATCGCGAGTCCCAGGCTGTTGCCGCTGAACACAATCGCAAGGGCCTTGCCCACCTTGTCCGCCGGAACCACGCGCGTGACGAACGGCGCCATGGTGGTCCAGAGCAGCCCGTGTGCCAGGCCGCCCACCATCCGGGCGATCATCGCCGTCGTAAAGTCCGGGGCCAGCCCCACCCAGGCGTTGCTCAGGGCGAAGGTCAGGACCAGGCTGACCAGCAGCGTGTGCCGCGGGATCCGGGCCAGCAGGCGGGCCGCCGGCACAACCGTGACCACAATGACGGCGGCATAGGCGGCGGCGAGGTAGCCGGCCACCGGTTCGGACACGTTCAGGCCTGTGCTGATCTGGGGGAGCAGGCCGGACGGGAGGAGCTCGGTGGTGATGGCGGTGAACGCAATGGTGGCCAGGATGGCCATCGCGGCGTACGGGAAGCGGGCAGGGGCGGGCGCGGCAAAGGCGGGAGGCACGGGAAAGTGATCCATTCAAGGGGAGAGGTGGAACGCCGCTCGCTGGCCAGCAATTCCTCCTTTAAATTTACAGGATCAGGCCACTTGTCACGGACATGACAAGACGTTGCGGACCTATGTTCCGGCGCTGCCTGCGAGGCCCATAAACATCGTCCGGTGCAGGATGTCCACGTGCCGCCGGGACACCTCCACTGCTGCCTGTACGTCACCGCTCCGCAGGGCTTTGACGAGCTCGATGTGGTCCTGGTTGGACTTGTGCAGCAGGTCGATGGGGTAGGGGATGAAGTAGTCGTACAGCTCGGCGAGGGTCTGGTGGTAAACCCCGACGGCGGTCCCCAGGCCGGACGCGTCACCCACCAGCTGGTGGAACCGTTCGTCCGACTGGTGGTAGTCGGACCAGTTCGCCGCTGCGGCCATGTCCCGCGTGAGCCGTTCCAGCTCATCCAGCTGCTCCGGGGTGGCGTTCACGGCGGCGTAGTGGGTGACCGCGCACTCGAACAGCAGCCGCCGGTCCACCAGCCGGTTCACGGCCTGGGATTCGGCGGGCGAGGCCGAGAGTTCGGCCAGCACGTCCCGCGGCGGATCGTCCGCGACGAACGTTCCGCCCACCCGGCCGCGGCGGCGGACCAGCACACCCTGCTCGGCGAGGCTGGCCAGCGCGCGGCGGGCGGTGATGGGGCTGACCGAGAGGCCCAGTGCCACGTCCTCCTGGTCCGGCAGCCGCTCGCCCGGCTGCAGCAGGCCCAGGGAGATGGCCATCCCGATCCGCAGGCGCACGGCATCAATGGCGCTGCGCCGGTCCATGCCGGTCAGCACGCCTGCGCCGATACCGGAGGTCTCCTCCGCGGAAGGGGTCATGTCCGCTACTTTACGGGCCAATCCCGGCCACTTCCATTTAAGTGATCATTCTGATCTAATATTGTCCAGATCACATCCCGTCCCGTGGAGACAACCCATGCAACGCATCCTTCCGCTCACTGCTGTCCAGGCCCCGCCCCGGCTCATCGGTGAACCCGTGTCCGCCTTCGCTGCCGAGGTCCAGGCCGCCCTGGGCACCAAACCCGACAGCAAGATGGTCGTCTTCCCCGAGCTCCACCTGTTCGGCGACTCAAACCCGGACCTGCAGCGCACCGAAATCCTGCAGGCCTCCGCCGAACCGCTGGACGGGCCGCGGGTCAAGGAACTCCGCGAGCTGGCCGCGGACCTGGGCGTCTGGCTGGTCCCCGGCAGCGTCTGCGAGCGCGGGCCCGAAGGCCAGCTGTTCAATACCCAGCTTGTCCTGTCCCCGGCGGGGGAGCTGGCCGGCTTCTACCGGAAGATCTTCCCCTGGCGCCCCTTCGAGCCCTACGATCCCGGCGACCGGTTCACCACCGTGGACCTGCCCGGCCTCGGGCGGGTGGGCCTGAACATCTGCTACGACGCCTGGTATCCGGAGGTGTCCCGCCAGCTCGCCTGGATGGGCGCCGACGTGATCCTCAACGTCGTCAAGACCACCACCCCGGACCGGCACCAGGAACTGGTACTCGCCAAGGCCAACGCCATCGTGAACCAGGTGTTTATGGTCAGCGTCAACTGCGCAGGCCCCACCGGCATGGGCCGCAGCATCATCGTGGATCCCGAGGGCAACACCCTCGCCGAGGCCGCGGACGATGCACCCGCCCTGCTGACCGCGGACCTGGACCTGGCCGCCGTCGAGCATGTCCGCACGCACGGCACCGAGAACCTCAACCGCCCCTGGTCCCAGTTCCGGGAGGGCGAGGCCGCCGTCGAACTTCCCGTTTACCAAGGCCGGATCAATCCGGCCACCTGGACACCGCCGTCCTACAAGCCCTAAGGAAGCCCCGTGACCACACAACTCACCCGAACCCTGAAACTTCCGTCCCTGGTGCTGTTCGGCCTGGCGTACCTGACGCCGCTGATCGTCCTGGCCATCTTCGGCCTGATCGCCGAAACCACCGGCGGCGCCACCCCGTCCGCCTACCTGGTGGCCATGGTGGCGATGCTCTTTACTGCCCACAGCTACGGTCGGATGGCGATCGCCTACCCGGTAGCCGGCTCCGCCTACACGTACGTCCGCCGCACCATCGACTCCCGTGTGGGGTTCCTGGTGGGCTGGGCGGTCCTGCTCGACTACCTCTTCCTCCCCATGGTCATCTGGCTGATCGGCGGGTCCTACCTGAGCGCCCAGTTCCCCGGCGTGCCCATCGGCGTCTGGATCGTCGGGTTCATCCTTGTCACCACGGTCCTGAACATCCTGGGCATCAAAGTGGCGGACAAAGCCAACTACCTCCTCATGGCGTTCCAGCTGCTGGTCATCGTGTTCTTCGTGGCGCTGGCCATCGGGAACGTGGTGTCCACCTCCGGTGCCGGCGGCCTGGCCAGCACGCACCCGTTCTTCAATGACACCTCCAGCTTCGCCACAATCTCCGCCGGTGCCGCGATCGCCGCCTACTCGTTCCTTGGTTTCGACGCCGTCACCACACTCACCGAAGAAACCGTCAACCCGCGCCGCAACGTGCCCCGCGCCATCATGCTCATCGCCCTGATCGGCGGCGGCATCTTCGTGGCCGTCTCCTACGTCACCCAACTGGTCCACCCCGGCGGTGTGTTCGAGGACTCCGCGTCCGCGGCAAGCTCCATCGCCCTGCAGATCGGCGGCCAGCTGTTTGGCGCCGTGTTCCTGGCCGGCCTGGTGGTGGCCCAGTTCGCCTCCGGCCTCGCCGCGCAGGCCAGCGCCTCCCGCCTGCTGTATGCGATGGGCCGCGACTCCGTCCTGCCGAAGGCCGTCTTCGGCCGGCTCAACGGGAAGTTCCACACCCCCGTGCTCAACCTCGTCGTCACCGGAGCCGTCGGCCTGATCGCCCTGTTCCTGGACGTCGCCACTTCCACGTCCTTCATCAACTTCGGTGCGTTTACGGCCTTCACACTGGTCAACGTCTCGGTGGTCTGCCACTACCTCCGCCAGCGCCGCGCCGGTGCCATGCTGAACCCGCTGTCCTACGTCGTGGTCCCCGCCATCGGTGCCGCCGTCTGCGCGTACCTGCTCTCCCAACTGGACGGCAACGCCATTACGCTGGGAATCTCCTGGCTGGTGCTGGGCGCGGTGGTCCTGGCGCTGATCACCCGGGGCTTCCGCGCGGCACCGCCGGAAATGACGACGACAGAGAAGGCCACCGTCGAAGCGGCAGCCTAGGAACAGCAGCCTAAGGAACGGCCGCCCAAAGAACGGACGCCTGGGCACTGGTACCAGGCGTCCAACGGGAAGGACAGGCGTGGAGATAGCGCTCGGGCAGTTGGCGTCCGGCAGCGACATAGCGGCGAACCTCGCTGCCATCGACCGGTTCGCGGCCGCCGCCGCCCGTGACGGTGCCGCCCTCGTGGCCTTCCCGGAGTACGCCACCTACGAGAAGAAAACCGTGGACGCGACGTTCCCGGCCGTGGCCGAACCGCTCGACGGCCCCGTCTGCCGGCAGCTCGCCGCCACGGCCGCCCGCCACCGCATCGCGCTGGTGGCGGGCGTGGTGGAAGTGTCTCCTGAACCGGGCAAGGCGTATAACACGCTGGCGGCGTTCGGGCCCGACGGCGGCCTGCTGGCTTCCTACCGGAAGATCCACCTATTCGACGCGCAAGGCTTCGACGAGTCGCGGTTCATCGCGCCCGGCCCGTCCCTGGAACCCGTGGTCTTCGAGTGCGGCGGCATCCGCTTCGGGCTGCTGACCTGCTACGACCTGCGGTTCCCCGAACTTGCCCGGGCATTGGCCGACGCCGGCGCGCAGGTGCTGCTGGTCCCCTCGTCCTGGGTGCCGGGCACGCACAAGACGGAACAGTGGCTTGCCCTCAACGCCGCCCGGGCGATCGAGAACAGCGTCTACGTGGCAGGGGTCTGCCAGGCGCCGCCGGTCTCCGTGGGCCGGAGCGTCCTGGTGGATCCCATGGGCGTCACCGAGGCGGACCTGGGGCTGGAACCCGGGGTCCGGACTGTTGAGGTCTTGCCGGAAACCATTGTCCGGGTACGTGAACAGTTCCCGATGTTCCGGCAACGCAGGCTGTAGCGGAAGCCCTTGCTCCGGTCCGGACCCGCTGCGCCGCACTAAGATCGCCCTCATGGATTCCGACGAAAAACTGATGGTGGCCGCATGAGCCGGCTGCGCGTGTGCCTGCCCGGCCAGGAGCTGCTGGAGGCGCTGGAGCCGACGGACGGCGTCGACTTTGTCCTCTGGGACCTGGCCGGCCCGGCGCCGGAGGGCAGGCTGGACCTGCTGGTGCCCGGCTACATGGGAAAGCCGTCCGCGCTGTCCGCGCTCGAGGGCGTTGACGTGGGGCTGGTGCAGAGCCAGTCCATCGGGTACGACGGCGTCGCGGACGTCCTGCCCGCCGGTTGCGTTTTCGCCAACGCGGCGGGCGTCCATGAGACGTCGACGGCGGAGCTCGCCGTGGGCATGATGATCGCGTCCCAGCGCGGGCTCCCGGACTTCGTCCGCAACCAGGCGTCCGGGACCTGGGACAACACCCAGCGGCCCAGCCTCGCCGACCGGCGCGTGCTGCTGGTCGGATACGGGGGAGTGGGCAAGGCCATCGAAGCCCGGCTGCTGCCGTTCGAAACTGAGGTCACCCGGATGGCCAGCCGGGCGCGTGAAGAAGCCGGCCGGAGCGTCCTTGGGATCGACGCTCTGTACGAGCAGCTGCCCCTGCACGAGATCGTGGTGGTCAGCGTCCCCTTGGGTGAGGCAACCCGGAAGCTGGTGGACGCCAAGTTCCTGGCCGCCATGCCGGACGGTGCCCTGCTGGTGAACGTGGCCCGCGGCCCGGTGGCTGACACCGACGCACTCGTGGCCGAGACGTCGTCGGGACGGTTGCGCGCTGCCTTGGACGTCACCGACCCGGAACCGCTGCCCGCCGACCACCCGCTCTGGACCACCCCCGGCGTGCTGATCACCCCGCACGTCGGCGGCGCCAGCTCGGCGATGTTCCCTCGCATGGTCCGCCTGATCCGCAAGCAGATCGGACTGCTGCTCGAAGGCCGGGAACCCGTCAACGTCGTCCTCCGCTGACCCCGCGTTGAGGGGACACGCCTGGAACCTATCCAGGCGTGTCCCCTGCTTCTATGCTGGGGCCATGTCCACTTACGAAGTCCGCCGCACCGCTGTCATCCCGGCCGCCCAGGAAGAGATCTTTCCCCTGGTCAACAACTTCCACGAGTGGACGGCGTGGTCCCCGTGGGAGGCTGTGGATCCCGGCATGAGCCGGCGCTACTTCGGCCCCGACGCAGGGGTGGGGGCGGGTTATGAGTGGAGCGGCAACCGCAAGGCCGGCAGCGGCACCATGCAGATCATCGAGTCAGTGCCTGCCAGCCGCATCGGGATCCGGCTCGAATTCACCAAGCCCTTCAAGGCACTGAACCCCACCACCTTCACGTTCACCCCGGCGCCCGGCGGCACCGAGGTCGCCTGGACCATGACCGGCGAGAACAAGGGCGTCGCGGCCAAACTGTTCTCCCTCTTCATGAACATGGACAAGCTGGTGGGGGCCGATTTCGAGCGGGGGCTTAAATCCCTGGCCGCCACCGTCGCAGCCAGGAAAAGCTGAGGGCAACGCCGTGGGAACTGTGGACGACGCGCTCGCGGACCTGCCCGAACCGGACCGAAGCTGCCTCCAGCACGTCATCGGCATTGCCCGAACGCTTGTCCCCGAGGCCACGGAGGGAATGAGCTACGGCATGCCGGCCCTGAAACTGGACGGCAAGCCCCTTGTGGGTGTGGTGGCAACCGCCAAGCACCTCTCGCTCTTCCCGTTCTCACCCGCCGTCATCGATGCAGTGGCGGGCCGGCTGGACGGCTACTCACTGTCCAAGGGGACCATCCGCTTCACCGCCGGCCATCCCTTGCCTGACGGCGTGGTGGAGGACATTGTCAGGCTGCGGCAGGCGGAAATCAGGAAGTAGGGGCAATGCGGAAGATCATCCTGCAAAACGGAGTTTCGGTGGACGGTTTCTTCGAGGGGCCGGGCAGGGACATCAGCTGGCACCTGGTGGATGAGGAGCTGCACCAGCACATGAACGATGAGCTCGCGGCGATGGGCGGGTTCATCGCGGGACGGGTCACCCATGAGCTGATGGCCGGGTACTGGCCTGAAGCGGACCAAAACCCGGACAGCAGCCCGGCCGAAAGGGAGTTCGCCGGCATCTGGCGGAACATGCCGAAGTTCGTCTTTTCCCGCACCCTGACGGAGGCGCCGTGGAACACCACGGTGCTGGCCGACGTCGTACCCGAGCAGATCCGCGAACTGAAGGCGCAGGCCGGCGGCGACCTGGTGATGAGCGGCGCGGACCTTGCCGCGACCTTCCTGCGCCACGGCCTGATTGATGAATTCCGCTTCTACGTCCATCCGGTGGTGGTGGGCGAGGGGCGGCGCGTGCTGGATTCACCCGATTTCAAGACGGACCTGACCCTGGCGGAGACGAGGGTTTTCGGCAACGGCGTGGTGCTGCTGCGGTACGAGCGGGTTGCGCCAGCAGCATCCTGAGGGTGTTGGGCCTAGGCTGAACCCATGGCTGATACTTTCGAATCCCTTGTAGACGCTTTCCGGAACTTCGCCGTCTCCCGGGCCTACGGCGAGCCCGTCAACCTCGGCGGCCAGGAGGTCGTGCCGGTGGCTCTGGTGTCGTTCGGCTTCGGCGGCGGCAGTGAATCCGGGCAGGGCGGTTCCGGCGGGGGCGGTGGAGGAACCGTGATCCCGCTTGGCGTCTACACCTCCAACAACGGGCGGACGGTGTTCCGGCCCAACACCATCGCCACCCTGGCGTGCCTGGTCCCGCTGGTGGCCGTGACCGGGGCCGCGGTGCGGCGGGCGATCACCGCAGCCCGGAAGTAGCCGGGACACCCAGCCCAGGGTTTCCCGGCGCTCAGGTGCCCTTGAGCTTCCGCCAGCCGCCGGCGCGGTTGTCGGCGATGATCGAGCGGAACAGCTCCAGCAGGGCCTCCCGGTTGATCTCATCGCCCTCGTAATACGAAATCATCCGGCCGGTTTTGTTGCCGTGCCCGGCGGTGATGATGTGGTGCGGGTCCGGCGCCAGCCCGCCGTCGTACAGGAACACGTTGACGTGGTCCTTCGCGGCGAGGAGCGCGCACACGTTGCCGTGCAGCACAAAGTATGGCTGGACGGTCCGCTTGATGGTTTCCTCCAGTTCCGGGTCGGCGGCGTGGGCCAGCTCCCGGACCTCCCGGCACACGGCCTGCTGCCACGGCGGAAGGGCATCGATGTACTGGTCAACGCGGGGATCCTTGACGTAGTCCATGCCATATTTTCCCCTATTTCCCCGGCGCTGGATCGGTTCCATAATGGCTTCGTAAGCTTCGGGGATCCCCGCGCTGATGATGGCTGGCGCAGCGGACAAGGGTCCCAGGTGGCCGCCCCGGCAGTCGGCGCAAGGGTGGCTACGCGGCCCGCCGGTCACGGCCCGCCGCCGCAGGGGGAGAGCATCGCCATCAAAAATCGTGACGAAGGAGTTTGCCATGCTCAAGGATTTGGCCGTTATGGCCGTGCTGCCGGCGAAGGACATCAACCGCGCCCGGGAGTTCTACCGCGACAAGCTGGGCCTCGAACCCACGCAGGAGTTAGGCGAGGACAGCCTGATCTACACCTGCGGGAACGGAACCAGCTTCCTGCTCTACCAAACCGACAATGCAGGTTCTGCCAAGAACACCCAAATGGGTTGGGCGACCAGGGACTTTGACCGCGAAGCCGAGGAACTGCGCAGCCGCGGCGTCGTCTTCGAGGACTACGACCAGCCCGGGCTCAAGACCGAGAACGGCATCGCCGAACTGGAAGGCATGGGGAAGGGCGCCTGGTTCCTGGACAGCGAGGGTAACATCCTGAACCTTTCCTCCCTGCCGCCGGGCATGTAAGCCTGGGGCCAACACCTGGGAAGTACGACGACGGCGCGCGCCGCCCCGAAGCAGCCCCGCCAAAGGTACGGGGACGCGGAAGTCCGGCGCCGCCGTCGTGCTTTGCTTGAGACCGGCCCTTACCCGCATGACCGGTGCTTACTCGCATGACCGGTGCCGGGCAGCGCCGGTTATGCGGGTAAGGGCCGGTTTTGTGCGGACTGCGGACTCAGATGGCCGGCGCGCGCCTGCCGCTGAAGGCAATCCGCAGGGCTCCGCGGAAGCCGAGCTGGCTCCGCCGGCTGACCACAATAACCGCGGCCAGGCCGGCCAGCAGGACCACGATGCCGCCCACCGCCACGGACCATCGGGCACCGAACTCGCTGCCGATCCAGCCCATCAGTGGCGCGCCCACGGCGGTGCCGCCCTGCAGGATGGCCAGGTAGAGCGCCAGCACACGGCCGCGGAACCGGGGCTCCACGGAGAGCTGGATGCTGGTATTGCAGCTGTTGAGGAACGTGATGGAGGCCAGCCCCACCGGCACCAGCACCGCGGCGTAGAGCCAGAACGACGGCGACAGGCTGGCTGCGAGGGTGAAGATCCCCAGTCCCAGCGCCCCGCCCAGGAGGAACCGCAACCGGGGACCTGACCTGCGGGCCGCGAGAAGCGCCCCGGCGAGGGTGCCGACGGCCATGATGGAACCGAGCAGTCCGAACTCGCCGGGCCCGGCGTGGAATTCGGTGGTGGCCATCAGCGCGTTGGTGATGGGGAAGTTCATGCCGAACGCCCCCAGGATGCCCACCAAAACCAGGATGAGCACCAGGTCGGGCCGCCGCCGCACGTAACCCAGGCCCTCTGCCACCTGGTGTTTGCCGCGCTGCGCCTTCACGGACGGGACGAGTTCCGCGGTGCGGATGAGGAACAGCGAGATGATGACGCCGGCGTAGCTGGCCGCGTTGAGCAGGAACACCGGGCCGGTGCCCACCCAGGCGATCAGGACGCCGGCGACTGCCGGGCCGGTCAGGCGGGCGGTGTTGAAGGACGCCGAGTTCAGGGCGACGGCGTTGGAAATGTTCTCCTGGCCCACCAGTTCGGAGACGAACGCCTGGCGTGCAGGTGCGTCAATGGCGCTGGCGAGGCCAAGGCAGAGGGCGGCCAGGTAGGCGTGCCAGAGCTGGGCGGTGCCGGTGACCACCAGCAGCCCGATCGCCAGGCCGGTCAGGCCCATGGCCAGTTGGGTCCAGAGGAGGATGATGCGTTTGCGGTAGCGGTCTGCCAGGACGCCGCCGTACGGGCCGAGCAGCAGCATTGGCAGGAACTGCAAACCCGTGGTGATGCCGACGGCGGCGCCGTCGTGGTTGGTGAGGACCGTCAGGACCAGCCAGTCCTGGGCGATCCGCTGCATCCACGTGCCGATGTTGGACACCAGGGCGCCACCGGCCCAGATGCGGTAGTTGCGGTTTTCGAGGGCACGGAACATGGCGCTCATTTGCCGCTCATTTCCTGCATGATGCGGGCGGCCCGGCTGAGGATCTCCCGGTCCTCCTCGCTGAGCAAGGCCACGCGCTGCGCCAGCCACGCCGTGCGCTGTTCCCTTGCCTCCGCGAGGACGTCCCTGCCGGCGTCGGTGATGTCGATGCGGACCTGGCGGCCGTCGTCGGGATGGGCCGACCTCGTCACGAAGCCCTGGTCGGCGAGGGCGTTGACGATGCGGGTCATGGACGGGGCCTGCACGTGCTCGCTTTCGGCAAGGGCGCGGAGGGTGCTGGGGCCGTGGCTGTTGAGGACCGCGAGGACGGTGTACTGGCCGGGGGTGATGACTTCACCGGTGGCCTCGACGCGGAGCCGGCGCGAGGTGCGCATCACGGCGGTGCGGAGGTCGATGGCGAGAGTGTCTGTGCTTGTTGTCCTTGCTGTTCGGGTGGCGGTCATATGGGCGGGTGCGCCTCCTGCGGTAATCGTTAGCAGTGCTAATTAGTTCTGCTAACGATTATGCTCCCGGTTTGTTGCTCCGGGCAAGGGATTGTGAGCAAGCCGGCACCCCAGCCCTCCGCTGCTGCCCGGCGCCATCCCGGTGCGCCACACTTGAGTTTGTCCGGACGCAAACGAAAGCAGGCCGATGATTACTCTCCACCAGGACGCAGAAGGATTCATTCGGATGAACCGGCACTACCCCGCGAGTGTTCGGATCAGGATCAGCTTCACCGATGGCAGCACCGGAGAATTCTCCGGCAGGACGCTCAACAACGCCTACGATGCAGCGCTCGCGGAGTACCGTGCCAAGAACCATCTGGATGCGAAAGGGTTCGACCGGGCGCCCGCCGGCCGGAAAAACCCCGGTAACAGGATCGACTTTGTTCCCGTTCATCCTGGAATGGGGGAGTAGGCAATGGCCGCGCCAGCAACGCCTGCCGCTGTCCTCCACGACGGAAGTACCATTCCCGTCATCCTCCGTGGCAGCGGCCCGGCCCTCCTGCTGCCGCTGCCTCTAGCCGCGCACTCACCCGAGGAAGCCGAAAGCCTGCGGCAGTGGGGAGGGGACCCGGACCTGGGGCCTAACCTGATGAACGGGCTGAGCGAAACCAACCGTGTCATCGCGGTGGACTACGAGGCGCACCGCATGGCTTACCCGGCCCCCGCCACACTGACACCGGACAACGTCGCCGCAGATCTACTGGCCATCGCCGACGCAGCCGGGGCGGAAACCTTCGCCTACTACGGATACTCGTGGCTGGCGTTGTGCGGCCTCCAGCTGGCCATCCGGACAAACCGGCTGGCGGCGCTGGTGATGGGCGGATTTCCGCCGCTCGACGGGCCCTATGCGAGCATGCTGGCTGTCACCCGGGCGGCCCATGAGGCATCGATGCGTGCCCTGTCCGCGGACGTGGTGCCGGCGCCGGAGGCTGAGCCCGGCGACTGGGATACGGCCACCCTCCGGACAACCCCCGACCAAACCCGCCAGTTCCTCACCCTCTACGAAGCCCTGCAGGACTTCGACGATGCCACGGCCCCGCTCCCAGCAGGGCTGCCGCGACTTGCCTTCGCGGGGGCTGCGGACAATATCGATTACTCACCGCAGTGGGGCGGCGTCCGGGTGCGGATCGGGGAGCCGCTCGCCGCGCGCGAAAGCGAACTGGCCGGAGCCGGCTGGGACGTGGAGGTGCTCCCCGGGTTGGACCACCTGGGAGCCATGCAGAGCTCGGTTGTCCTGCCGCTCCTCCAAGGGTGGCTGGCTAAGGTGGGCTGGGCGGCCGACGGTTAAGCTTCCGCCCAACGGTTGGGGCGTGCTCGCCGTGTGCTGCAGCCCACAGGGATAACTTTCGACGGCGGGAAGCGCCTGGGGTGCCTCCGTGGCCTGTTTTGCCGCGTGTTTACGGGGTTTTGATTGTTGGTTGGGGTGAGTTGCGGTGGGGTGCGGGGGCGTGTATTGTTTTCTGAGTCGCCGCGGGGGAGACAGTGAAGAACTGATCACCGCGGGTGGCCAAAACCCCGAAAACTTAGCCAGAATCTGGTTGCTCTTTAGGGCGCCGGGAAGTGGTGGGGGACGATCTTCCGTTGATGGGAATCCTGAGAGATGGATTTGCGTCGGGGCGGGTGGTCGGGTAAGTTTGAAAAGTTGCTCCGGAGCGATCCTGAACGTTGGTTTGGGTGGTGCCGGGTGTGTCTGTTGTTTGAGAACTCAATAGTGTGCCAAGTTTGTTGATACCAATTATTTTATTGGTTGAAATTGCCAGGCTATGCCGCCCCTGTGGTGTGGTTTGGTGTTTTTAGCTGGTTTCAAATTTGCAGCTGGGGTGGGTGTTATTTCCATCTGCCTGGTTGTTTCGTTTTCAACGGAGAGTTTGATCCTGGCTCAGGATGAACGCTGGCGGCGTGCTTAACACATGCAAGT